>CAZTAI010000001.1:0-8173 GCA_964611555.1 uncultured Chloroflexota bacterium
GGGCCACGAAGCGCAGCGCATGCGTGCCGGCCGGGTAGTCGAATGCCTCGGTGAACCGACCATCTGCCCCGATCGTGATGGCCGCGCCGTTCACCGTCAGGCTAACGACTCCTCGCTCGACGCGCCCCGAGACTGGCACTCCGGAGTTCGTGTAACTGCCGCCCTGAGCGGGCTGCTCCACCACAACGGCCGGCGCCTCCGGTCCCGGCGAACGCTCGGCCAGGATCTCGTAGCGGACCGTGCGCGCAACCTCGCTCGCCTTGCCCGCGGCGTCCAGCACCCTGATCTCGATGTGGTTGATCCCCGGGCGCAGCTCGATGGTCGCGCTGAACGTCCCGTCGCTGGCCGGGCGGATCTCCGCCAGGGTCTGCGGGCCCGGGAAGACCCGGATCGTGACGCGCCCGTCGGGAACGGTGCGGCCCCGCACCACGTACTCGCTCGCGCGGGCGAGCGTGTCCGCGGTGGCCGGCTCGGTCACCTCGATCCGGGGCGGCGTCGCGAACGATGCGAACTGGTACGAGAGGTAGCCGACGAACAGAACGACGGCGGCTAGGACGACGACCGGCACGAGGATCGTCGGCGAGATGAACACGCCGCTGCGCATGACCGGCCGCATCGGCTCGAACGTCCGCGGTGCTTCGGGTGTCGTGACGCGCTCCGCGGTGTAGAGGGCAATGAGGTCGGTGCTCTCGAGGTCGAGGTACTCCGCGTAGCTGCGGAGGAAGCCCCTCGTGTACACGGCACCCGGGAGCGCGTGGTGGTCGCCGGTCTCGAGCGCCGCCAGGAACTTCTCGCGGATGCGGGTGTCCTCAGCGGCCTGCTCGAGCGTGATGCCCTTGCGCTCGCGCTGCTCGCGAAGAATATCGCCGAAGCGCGCCACGCTAGTCCTCGCCCCGGTCGCGCGGTGCGATGCCGTAGACCTCGCGCATCTTGCCCGGTCCCTGGGCGGGGCCCACCACGCCTCGCCGCTCCATGATGTCGACAAGCCTGCCGGCGCGCGCGAACCCGACCGTCATTTTCCGCTGGAGCATCGACACGGAAGCCTGGCCGGCGCGCTGGACGATGCCGACGGCCTCGTCGTAGCGGTCGTCGTCGATCTCCTCGCCGTCGTCGTCGCCGCGAGCACGGGCGCGCTCCTCGTCCCTGAGGATCTCCATGTGGTAGGTCGCCTCGCCCTGCTGCTTCCAGTGGCGGACGACGAGGTCGATCTCCTTGTCGGACACGAACACGCCCTGCGCGCGCACCGGCTTCGGTGAGTCCGGCGCCAGCCAGAGCATGTCGCCACGGCCGAGCAGCTTCTCCGCACCCGTCATGTCCAGGATCGTGCGCGAATCCACGGCCGAAGCGGTGGCAAAAGCGGCTCTAGCGGGGATATTGGCCTTGATCAGGCCGGTGATGACGTCCACGGATGGCCGCTGGGTGCCCAGGACGAGGTGGATGCCCGTCGCGCGGGCCAGCTGCGCCACCCGGGTGATCTGCTTCTCCACCTGGATGGGGGCCTGGAGCATGAGGTCGGCGAGCTCATCGATGACAAAGACGATGTAGGGCACACGGTCAGGGCCGGTGTGCTTCTCGTTGTAGGCGGCGATGTTGCGCGCCGACTTCCTCGCGAACAGGCGGTAGCGGCGGTCCATCTCGCTCGTCGTCCAGTAGAGGGCGTTCAGGATCTGCTGCGGCTCGTTCATGACGGGCACGACCAGATGAGGGATCCCGTTGAACGCCGGGAAGTCCACGCGCTTCAGGTCTCCGATCACGAGGCGCACGTCGTCCGGCGTCGCCTGCATGAGCAGGCTGCAGAGGATCGATCCGATGCAGACGCTCTTGCCGGATCCGGTCTGGCCGGCGATCAGCAGATGCGGGAGCTTCCCGAGGTCCGTGACGATGGGCTGGCCCGCGACGTCTTTGCCCAGCGCGACCGTGAGCCGCGACGACGCGCCCTTGAACTCGACGCTTTCGGCGACGTCCTTCAGGGACACGAGGCCGATCGCCATGTTGGGGATCTCGATCCCCACAGCGCTCTTGCCGGGGATGGGCGCCTCGATCCGCAGCGTTCGTGCCGCGAGCGCAAGCGAGAGGTCGTCCGCGAGCGCCTCGATGCGCGACAGCTTCACTCCGGCCGCCGGCTTCAGCTCGTACCGCGTCACCACCGGGCCGACGCTGATCTCGATCACGGTCGCGGCGATGCCGAAGTGCGCCAGCGTCTCCTCGATGACGCGCTTGTTGCGCTTGACCTCGTCCACGCCCGATCTCGCCGCGGAGCCTTCCTCCAGCAGGTCGAGCGATGGGAGCACCCAAGGTCGCTCTCGCGACTCGGCGTGCAGCACGCCCTCCGCGACCACCGCGGCGGATGCCAGGCCCTCGAGCGGACCACCCGGGGCGGTCGGCGAGTCCGGGTCCATGTCCATGCGCACGGTCGACGCGACGGGCGACGGCGTGACCGGCTCGGGTCTCGGTGGGCGCTGCGGCCGCTGCTCGGGGATGTTGATGCGCAGCTGCTCGCCCGGCTCGTCGTCGCCGTCGTCCTCCAGGGCCGGTCGCTCCTCGCGGCGTACCGGCGCGGCCGTGCCGCTCGGCAGCGTCATGCCGGGACGGAGCGCCAGGCGGGGCCGGCGTCGCACCAGCGGTCCGACGAGCTCGGCGAGGCTACGTTCCGCGGCGAGCACCAGGCCGACCGCGAAGACCGCGAGCAGCGCGACGATCGCGCCCCAGGTGCCGAAGAGGTCTTCGAGGCCCCGTCCCACGGCGCGACCGACGGCGCCGCCCGCGCCGGTCACATCGCGCGGCGTGAACGTGACCTCGGCGATGGCCAGCAGCGCGAGGGCCGCGAGCGTGGCCCCGACCAGCGGCATGACCAGGCGCGAGCGCAGCCGCGGCCACCAGAAGGCGGCGGCGAACAGACCCAGGACGGGCGGGACCAGGGCAGCGCCGGCTCCCAGGAGGCCCACCAGGATCCCGCGCCACCAGCCCAGCAGCGTCCCCTGCCCCGTGGCCACGGCGACCAGCGACAGGACGGCGAACGCCAGCACCGCGATGGCCGCGACCTCTCCGCGGAGCTGGCGCTCCGGCGGGTCGGTGGCCAGCACGGCACCGCGCCGGGTGGCGCGCTTCCCGTTCCTCATGCTTCTAATACTCGCAGGGGGTGCCGGCGGGGGCGGCACGCCCCCGCGTCAAATGGGCCTGCATTTGCAGCTTTGGGGCGGCGAAGCCGCCACTAAAGCTGCATGAGTACGGGGATGACCATGGGGCGGCGCTTGGTGCGCTCGTAGAGGTACGAGCTCACGCTCGAGTGGATCTCGTCGCGAAGCGCCGAGACCTCGGCAAGGTGGTCACCGGTCTGAGCCTGGTCGAGGCCCTGCGCTATCCGCTGCTTGGCGCCTTCGATGATCTCGTCGGCGTTCTCGTCGGGTACGAAGCCCTTGGTGACGATGTCGGGTCCCGCCACCACCCGGCCGGTCTGCCGGTCGATGGACATCACGATCAGGAAGATCCCGTCGCTGCCGATCGACCAGCGGTCCCGCATGACGCTCTGCGTCACGTCCCCCACCCCGATGCCGTCCACGTAGACCTGGCCGGAGTGGACGCGCCCATCGAGACGGGCGCCCTTCTCGTCGAACCGCAGGACGTCGCCGTTGGTCATCACGAAGGCGCGCTCCGGCGCGACACCGAGATCGATGGCCATGCGCGCGTGGCGCACCAGCATCCGGTACTCGCCGTGGATCGGTACGAAGTGAGTGGGCCGGAGGATGTTGAGCAGGAGCTTGAGCTCTTCCTGGCTGGCGTGGCCTGACACGTGCGGCCGCGTGTGCGGCTCGTAGACGACCTCCGCCCCGAGCTTGAAGAGGTTGTCCACGGTGCGCGAGACCAGCTCCTCGTTCCCGGGGATCGGTGACGAGGACATCACGACGGTGTCGCCTTCCTTCACTGCTACGTGGCGGTGGTCGCCGAGGGCCATCCGAGACAGGGCGCTCGTCGGCTCACCCTGGCTACCGGTCGTGATGATGCAGATCTGGTCGTCCGGCAGCTTCCCGATGTCGCCGGCGTGGACCAGCGCCCCGGGAGGAACGTCGAAGTAGCCGAGCTCCCGCGCGGTCCGCGTGTAGTTCTCCATCGAGCGCCCGACGATCGCGGTCTTGCGGCCCCAGGCCGCGGCGATGTCGACGATCTGCTTGATCCGCGAGATGTTCGAAGCGAATGTCGTCGTGATGAAGCGCCCGGTGGTGCGCGCCATGATCCCCTCGAGGATCTCGCCCACGTGGCGCTCGGATGGCGTGTATCCCGCGGTCTCGGCCCGCGTCGAGTCCGACATCAGGAGCAGGACGCCCTTCGCGGCGATCGCGGAGAGCCGAGCGAAGTCGGTCTGCCGGCCATCCACTGGCGTGTGGTCGAACTTCCAGTCGCCCGAGTGGACGATCGTCCCGTAGGGCGTGTCGATGGTGAATCCGACCGCGTCGGGGATGCTGTGGCAGACGTCATAGGCACTGCACTCGAACGGGCCGATCGTGAACGGCTTCCCGGGAGCGATCTCGTTGAGCTTGGCGCGCTCGGCTAGGCGATGCTCCTTCAGCTTCGTGCGGATCAGCCCGAGTGTGAGCTTGGTCCCGTAGACGGGGACGTCGGGCAGGTCCCTCATGACGTACGGCAGCGCCCCGACGTGGTCCTCATGCCCGTGCGTCATGAGGATCGCGCGCACCTTGGCGCGGTGCTGCTTTAGATATGTGATGTCGGGGATGACGAGGTCGATCCCGAGCATCTCTTCGTCCGGGAACATGAGGCCGGTGTCGATCACGATGATGTCCTCGCCCAGCTCGAGCGCCATCATGTTCTTGCCGACCTCGCCCACGCCGCCCAGCGGGATGATCCGAAGGGGCTCAGCCATGCTTCACCGTCCCAAAGAGTGTCATCTGGTCGGCGGGCAGTGCCGACTCGGGCTCGGCCACGGGCGCCGTCGCCAGGAAGATCGCCAGCGACGCGAAGTCCGCGGCGAGCACGGGCCGGAGCCGACCATCACGAAGCGCCGCGGCGGGGTGGAACATCGGAAAGACCGTCACGCCGCGGACCATCTTGGGCTTCCCGTGGATGCGTGAGATGGACTCTCCGGGAAAGAATTTACCCATGGCGTAGCGCCCCAGCGTGACCAGGACGCGTGGCCGGAGCGCGTCCAGGTGGCGCCGCAGCCAGTGATCGCACGCCGCGACCTCGTCCGGGAGCGGATCGCGGTTGCCGGGAGGCCGGTGGCGTACGACGTTGGTGATGAACACCTTCGTCCGGTCGAGGCCGATCCCGCGGAGCATCTCGTCGAGGAGCTGTCCCGCCGCGCCGACGAACGGGCGGCCCTGCTCATCCTCGCTCCGGCCGGGAGCCTCGCCCAGGAAGAAGATGCCGCTCTCGCCGCTCCCCTCCCCCGGGACAGCCTGCTTGGTGCCGATCCAGAGAGGACAGGCCTGGCAGGCCTGTATCTCGGCGGCGATAGCGGCGAGGTCGTCCACGCGTGCGCCATTGTGAACTTCACTCCGGCGACCGGCGCGCGAGATACAGGACGTCCGTGTAGGGCCGCGTTTCCTGCTCCACCACGTCCACTCGGAAGCCGGCGCGCTCGAACATGGCCACGGCCTCGACCCGCGTCGGGAAGTGGACGCGCCGCCGCCGCGACGACCTCGTCAGGCCGAGTCCGATGGCCACCAGCTCCTGCGCGTAGGTGAGCGCGTAGCGGGCATCCATGCGGCTCTCCTGCCCTCGGACGATCAGCGGCGCGCCCTCGGCCAGGGCGGTCGCGGCGTTCCGAAGGACGCGCTCCTGGTCTGACGCCGAAAGGAGATAGAGGACGTCGACCATCGTGATGGCGTCACACCGCGGCGGCGGGACGCTGACGATGTCGCCTGACTCGAACCGCAGCCCCTCACGCTCTCCGATCGTGCCGCGGGCGACGGCGATGCGTCGGGCATCGGTGTCGATGCCCAGCACCCGACGCTGCGGGCTCGCCTCCACCAGGAGGTTGGCGAAGAGCCCGTCGCGGCAGCCGAGGTCCACGACGAAGCCCCGCCGCGGCACGTAGGCCTCGACGACCGCCAGGTCCGCCAGGAATGCGCGGCCGTGCGCGCTCCACCGAGCCAGGAGCGGTGCGCTCCGGTAGCGGTGTA
Source organism: uncultured Chloroflexota bacterium (assembly GCA_964611555.1). Lineage (GTDB taxonomy): Bacteria > Chloroflexota > Limnocylindria > P2-11E > P2-11E > GWC2-70-10. The sequence goes on from CAZTAI010000001.1 coordinate 6,138, forward strand.
CGGCGCGCTCGAGCGCTGCTGTGGTCGTCGAGCCCGGCATCAGGCGGGCGAAGCCCGCTAGCTTCGGGGCGGACCAGGCCGCCGCGGGCCGAAGCCGCCTCCTCCTCCCGGAGGCCGTGGACGGAAGCCGCCGCCACCACCGTCGCCGCGCGGGCCCTCACGGTCGCTGAAGCGCGCGCGCTCAGCTCGCTGGCGCTGCTCGTAGGCGTCGCTGCCCTCCTCGGTCACGCTGCGGATCGAGAGGTTCACTCGGCCCTGGCGGTCCACCTCGGCGACCTTCACCTTGACGGCGTCGCCGACCTTGACCACGTCCTCCACGCGGTGGACGCGGTCGCCGGTGAGCTCCGAGACGCGGACCAGGCCCTCCTTGCCGGGCAGGTACTCGACGAAGGCGCCGATCGACATGATCCGCGTGACCTTCCCGTCGTAGACCTCGCCGACCTCGGGCTCCTTGGTCAGCCCCTGGATCATGCGGATGGCCTTCTCGCGTCCCTCCGCCTTCGCGCCGGTGATGCGGATGGTGCCGTCGTCCTCGACCTCGATGGTCGACTCGGACTCCGACTGGATCGCGCGGATCATCTTGCCGCCTGGGCCGATGACCTCGCGGATCTTGTCGGGGTGGATCTTGATCGTCTCGATGCGCGGGGCCCAGCGGCTCAGCTCCTGGCGCGGCTTGTCGATCGCCTGGCGCATCGCCTCCAGGATCTTGAGGCGCCCCTCGCGTGCCTGCGCCAGCGCTGAGCGCATGAGCTCGAGGCTCAGGCCCTTGACCTTGATGTCCATCTGGAGGGCGGTGATGCCGCGCTCCGAGCCGGCCACCTTGAAGTCCATGTCGCCGTAGTTGTCTTCCATGCCCTGGATGTCAGTGAGGATCGCGTGCTTCGCGCCGTCGATCACCAGGCCCATGGCGACGCCGCCGATCATGTCCTTGATGGGCACGCCGGCGTCCATGAGGGAGAGGCTCGATCCGCAGACCGAGGCCATCGAGGTCGATCCGTTGGAGCTGAGGACCTCACTGACGACGCGGATCGTGTAGGGGAACTCCGCCTTCGAGGGGACGACCGGAAGCAGCGCGCGCTCCGCGAGGGCACCATGCCCGATGTCGCGGCGGCTCGCGCCACGCAGCGGCCGGGTCTCGCCGACCGAGAACGGCGGGAAGTTGTAGTGGTGCATGTAGCGCTTGGAATCGACGGGCGAGAGAGTGTCGATGATCTGCTCGTCGCCGGTCGGTCCGAGGGTCGCGATCGATAGCACCTGTGTCTGGCCTCGCCGGAAGAGGCCCGAGCCGTGCGTGCGCGGAAGGATGCCGACGGAGGCCTCGAGCGTGCGCATCTCGGCGAGCCCGCGTCCGTCCGGCCGGATGCCTTCCTCGATGATCGCGCGCCGGACCTCCTTCTTGAGGAACTGGTCGAAGGCCATCGAGACCTCGGTCTCGGTGATCTCGCCCCCTACCGGCGCGAGCGCCGCCTTGGCCTCGCGCTTCACCTCGTCGAGGCCGGCCTCTCGCTCCTGCTTGTTGGGGTGCCGCACCTTCTCTCGGATGCGGTCCTTGAGGAACTCGCCGATCTTCTTCGTCTTCTCCTCATCGACCGCTTCGGGTACCCATTGGATGATCGGCTTGGCGGCCGAGCGCTTGAGGTCCTCTTGCGCGGCGACCGACGCCGCGATCCCCGTCTGCGCTAGGGCCAGGGCCTCGAGGATGAGCTCCTCCGTCACCTGGTTCGCGCCGGCTTCGACCATGAGGATCGCGTCCTTTGTGCCGGCCACGACGAGGTCCAGGTCGCTGTGCTCGAGTTCCGCGATCGTGGGGTTGAGGGATAGCTTTCCGTCCACGGTGCCGACGCGGACGCAGCCGACCGGGCCGTCGAACGGGGCGCCGGAGATGCTGAGAGCGGCGGAGGCGGCGTTCACGGCGAGCACGTCGGGATCGTTCTCCTGGTCCGCCGACAGGGCGTAGACGATGATCTGGATGTCGTTGCGGAAGCCCTTCGGGAAGAGCGGCCGGATCGCCCGGTCGGTGAGGCGCATCGTGAGGA
>CAZTAI010000001.1:8273-15770 GCA_964611555.1 uncultured Chloroflexota bacterium
GGTGGTCTCGCTGGTAAAGATCGGCATGTGCACTTGTGCGGGTGGCGCGCTCTTGCGAAGCGCCCGCCGTAGCGGGCGCGTGCGTCGCTGCTAGCTCACCGTCGCAGGCCGAGCCGCCCGATGACTTCCTGGTATCTCTCGGGACTCTTCCTGTGAAGGTAAGCGAGCAGGCGCCGACGCTGGCCGACCATCTGGAGCAGCCCACGCCGGCTGGCACTGTCGTGCTTCGCCTCGCGCAGGTGCTCGGTCAGGTGCTTGATGCGTTCGGTGAGGACCGCGATCTGTACCTCCGGCGAGCCTGTGTCCTTGTCGTGTTGCCGGAAGTCGGCGATCGTTTCGCCCTTCGGTCGGAGCGGCACCCGTCGTCCTTTCTCAGTTCTTTCTTTCTATTTCTGCCGGGGTAATGCTAGCCGAGCAGCGCCGAGCGTGCCTCGACGACGTCGCGCTCGATCTGTCGCACCAGATCCTCGGCCGATGCGAACCTCAGCTCGTCCCGGAGGCGCCGGACGAATGCGGTGGTCACCGTCGCCCCGTAGGCCTTGCCGCTCCAGTCGATGAGGAACGACTCGAGTACTCGCTTGCCCCCTCCGAAGGTGGGCCGGACGCCGAGGTTCGTGGCGGCGGGATGGCGCTCGCCCTCGAGCCTCACCCACGTGGCATAGATGCCGTCGCGGGGCAAGAGCCGCTCGCGCGGGGTCGCTACGTTGATCGTCGGGTAGCCGAGCGCCCGACCGCGCTTCTCACCGTGTTCGATCCGTCCCGAGATCGCGTAGGGACGACCGAGGAGCGAACCGGCGTCCTCGACCCGGCCGGCCAGGAGCAGGTCACGGATCCGCGTGGAGCTCACGACCGCGCCGTCGGCTTCTATCGGAGCGACGACGTCCACCTCCCACCCGCCCGCGGTGCGCAGCAGACCGACGTCACCTTCGCGGTCGTGCCCGAAGCGGAAGTCCTCCCCCACCACGATGCGCCGCACGTCTCCAGCCGCTCGCAGCCGCTCGACGAACTCCGCGGCGCGCATCTCCGCGAAGGCCGCATCGAACGGGAAAGCCACTACGGCGTCGGCCCCCGCTTCCGCCAGCAGCTCGGCCCGCTCTCGTGCGTCCGAGAGCGCTGACGGCGGCGCCCCGGGCGCGAGGACCTGGATGGGGAGCGGGTCGAACGTAGTCGCTATCGCGGTGGCGGAGGCCGTTCGCGCGGCGTCGACCAGGTGGCGGATCAGCGCCCTATGCCCCACGTGCACGCCGTCGAACACGCCGATGGCAAGGTGCAGTGCGCCGCTTGGCCACCCTTCGAACCCACGGACGGCGCTCGCCTTCCCTTCGCTCACGCGGCCCCCCAGGTCCCGAGGATCGTTGTGGCCGAGTCGGTCATGTACCGCTCCGGGATCTCGAGGAGCCTGTCGTCCGCGGGCCGCAGCAGCGCGACGGCGGCTTCGCGCCCAGCGGACCGGAGCTCCTCGACCGTGCTCGCGTCCCCTGCATCCAGCGCGCCTACCGCCAGACGGCGCAGGCCTCCCAGATGGGCGGCCGAGCCCAGAGACCTACCTATGTCACGCGCCAGCGCGCGCACGTAGGTCCCCGATCCGCAGACGATGAGGAGGCGTAACGCGGGTGGCTGCCACGTCGCGATCTCGAGGCGGTCGACGCGCACCGTCCGCGAGCTGAGGGTCACCGTCTCCCCCGCGCGGTCGAGCGAATAGGCGCGGCGGCCGCCGACCTTGAGCGCGGAGCGCGCCGGAGGGACCTGTTCGACGTCGCCGCGGAACGGTCCGAGCGCGCGGTCCAGCGCTTCGCCATCCAGCTGCGGCACCGCCCCCGTGATGCGGACATCGCCCTCGCGGTCGTCGGTCGTCGTCTCGGTACCGAAGAGGATCAGCGCCGCGTAGACCTTGCGCGCGGTATGCAAGCGCTCGACGAAGCGCGTCGCCGGACCCGCGAGGATCGGCAGGACGCCCGACGCGAGCGGATCGAGCGTGCCGCCGTGCCCGACGCGGCGGATCCCCAGCACCCCGCGCGCGACCGCGACAGCGTCGTGCGATGTCCAGCCCAGGGGCTTGTCGAGCGCGAACACGCCACCCGGTGCCGGGGTGGCTACGTCGGAGGCGTCCGCCTCAGGCCGGGGTCGCAGCACGTGCGGCCCGGAGCGCGGTCCGCGCTTCGTCGAGCACGCGCGCCTTCACGTCGTCGAGGGAGCCGGGCACCAGCGCGCCCGCGGCGCGGGCGTGGCCGCCGCCGCCGAACCCCGCCATCAGCACCGCGGCATCCACGACCGGGGCGAACGGGACGGTGCGGCAGGAGATCTTGACCTCGCTCGCGCTCTGCTCGTTGAAGAGGAGGCCGATGCGCATGCCGGTGCTACGCGCGAGCTGCTCGATCAGCCCCGCGATGTCCTCCTCCTTGGCCGCGGCGCGCTCCACGTCCTCTCGGCGGACCCAGGTCCAGACGATCTGGCCGTCGTCCTCGCGCTGCATGCGCGAGAACGCCTCGCCCCATAGCCGCATGGCTTCGAAGCGGCGGCTGCGGAAGACGTTGTAGGTGATCGCGCTGAGGTCGGCGTGGCGCGAGATGCACCGCGCGGCAAGCTCCAGGGAGCGGTGGTCTGTGTTCGGGAACTGGAAGGAGCCGGTGTCGGTCATGACCGCGAGGAGCGTCGCGGTGGCCATCGCGGGGGTCCAGTGCGCGCCGAGCGCGTCGATGAGCCGAGCGACCATCTCGCCCGTCGCGGCGCTGGTCGCATCGACCCAGTTGATCGTCCCGAACATGGTGTTCGAGGCGTGGTGATCGATGTTGATGAGGGTCAGCCCGGTCCGGAGCGCCAGCTTCGCGCGGCTAATGTCCCCGAGATCCACCGTGACGAGGACATCCACGTCCGTCTCCGGCACTTCGCTCCGGATCCGGTCCGTGCCGCGCAGGAAGGCGAAGCTGCTGGGGACCGGATCGGCGCAGTGGAGGGTCACCTTCTTGCCCAGCGACTCGAGCGCGAGGCCGAGGGCCACCGCGGACCCGATCGTGTCGCCGTCGGGATCGCGGTGGGACACGATGGCCACCGTCTTTGCGGGGCGCAGGGCCTCGACGACCCCTCTCACTCGGGGTCCTTCGGGCGCGACTCGCGCAGCAGGGCCGAGATGCGCGCGGCGCGCTCGGCGGAGCGGTCTTCGACGAAAACGAGAGCCGGTACAGCGCGAAGGTCGGTCCGCTCGCCGATCTCGTGGCGGAGGTGCGACTTCGCGCCCTCGAGCGCCCGCATCGCCTCGCGCCCGGCCTCCTCGTCACCAAGGAAGCTGACATGCACCCGCGCCGTGCGCAGGTCCCCGGTGACTTCGACGCTGGTCACGGTCGCGAACGGGATGCGAGGGTCGCGCAGCTCCTCGCTGATCAGCTGCGCGAGCTCGCGCTGGAGGAGCGCGTTGACCCGGTCGGTCCGCTTGTACGGCATGTCACGCCGTCCGAGGGGTCGCGACAATGATGTACGCCTCGACGATGTCGCCCACCGCGACCTCATTGAAGCTCTCGAGAGTGATGCCGCACTCGAGGCCGGCCGCGACCTCGCGCGCATCATCCTTGAACCGCTTCAGCGAGGCGATCCGCCCGTCGTGCACCGGCGCACCGCCGCGCATCACTCGCGCCTGCACCCCGCGGCGGACGACCCCGTCGAGCACGGCGGAGCCGGCGATCGTGGTCTTGCCCGCCGTGAAGGTCTGGCGGACCTCGGCGTGCCCGAGGATCTGCTCCACCATGTCGGGCTCGAGCAGCCCGGTGAGGGCCTTCTGGACGTCGTCGAGGAGCTCGTAGATGACCTTGTACAGGCGCACGTCCACCGCGAGCGACTCAGCCGCGCGCTTGGCCGACACGTCGATCCTGTTGCTGAAGCCGAGCACGATCGCGCTCGACGTGCCGGCGAGGTTCACGTCGGACTCGCTGATGTCGCCGACGCCGGCATGGATGACGTTGAGCGCCACTTCGTCCTGCGGCAGCTTCGCGAGCGACGACCGGATGGCCTCGAGGGACCCCTGGACGTCGGCCTTCACGATGACCCGCAGCTCCTTGGCCTTGCCTTCCTTCACCTGGGCGAACATCTCATCGAGCGTCGCCGGACGATCACCGCCCGCGCCCGCCGCGCGCCGCCGCTGCTCGTCCACGACCAGCACCTTGGCGGTCTTCTCGTCGGGCACCGCGCGCACGACGTCACCGGCCTCCGGCACGTCAGGCAGGCCGAGGATCTCGACCGGCCGCGAGGGCTCCGCGCGGTTCACGGTCTTGCCGCGGTCGTCGACCATCGCGCGGACGCGCCCGAACGTGGTGCCCACTACGACGATGTCGCCCCGCTCGAGCGTCCCGGTGCGGACCAGGATCGTGGCGACAGGCCCGCGGCCGCGCTCGAGGTGCGCCTCGACGACGCTGCCGATGGCCGCGCGCTCCGGGTCGGCCCGCAGGTCCTTGAGGTCGGCCACCAGCCCGATGACATCGAGCAGGTCGTCGAGCCCGGTCTTTGCTCGCGCGGAGACCGGCACCAGAGGGACCTCGCCGCCGTAGTCCTCGACGGTAACGCCGGCCTCGGCGAGCTGAGCCTTCACGCGGTCCGGGTCGGCATCGCTCTTGTCGACCTTGTTGAGCGCCACGATCATCGGGACACCGGCCGCGCGCACGTGCGAGATGGCCTCGATGGTCTGCGGCTGCACGCCGTCGTCGGCCGCGACCACCAGCACGGCGATGTCGGTGATCGACGCCCCGCGGGCGCGCATGGCCGTGAACGCCTCGTGGCCGGGTGTGTCGATCCACGTGATCTTCCTACCGTTGTGCTCGATCTGGTAGGCGCCGATGTGCTGCGTGATGCCGCCCGACTCGCGCGCCGTGATGTTGGTCTGGCGGATCGCGTCCAGGAGGCTGGTCTTGCCATGGTCGACGTGGCCGAGGATCGTGATCACGGGCGCGCGCGGACGCAGGCGCGCGGGATCGTCGTCGGTCCAGAGGACCGCCCGCGCCGCGGGCGCCTCATCCTCGGCAGGTTCCTCAGGCTCGGGCTGGGCCTCGGGCACGACCTCGAAGCCGAGCTCGGTGCCGATCAGGAGCGCCGTGTCGAAGTCGATGGTCTGGTTCACGGTCACCATGAGCCCGTTGTTCACGAGCGCCTGGATCACGTCGACGACGGAGAGATCGAAGGCGCGCGCCAGGTCCCCCACCCGAATGGACGCGGGCACCGTCACCGGCTGCCGGCCCTCTGGCACCATCACCGCGACGGGCGCTACCGGCTGAGGCGCCTGCTGGGGCGGCGTCGAGCCGCGGTCCGGGCGCCGTCTCGGGCGCGGTCCGCGCATGGGCGGGATGCGGCGTGGTCTGGCCTTCGGCATCTAGCTCGTTCTAGCCCTTTCTATGTTCGCCTGCTCCATATCGGCGCGTAGCCGGTCCCGGGTCGCGTCGTCGACGGTGACCTCGAGCGCTCGTGCGAGCGAGCCCTCCGTCAGGCCGCGCTCGAGGCAGGCGGCGTCGGCGCACATATATGCGCCCCGTCCCGATGCCTTGCCGCGCAGGTCCACGCTCAGCGTTCCCGTACCGGCTGCGCGGACCACGCGTACGAGCTCGCGCTTGGCGCGCTCGGTGCGGCACGCGACACACGTCCGCCGCGGCGGCGGACGGCGAGCGCTATCGGCGATCCTTCCTCTTCTTCCCGCCGAGCAGGGCGCGGTCCTCGTCCTCGAGCTCGGTCTCATCGGCCAGCGCCGACTCCGCCTCGGCCTCGACGACGAGCTCCTCGCGGATGACGTTCTCATCCTCGGGCTCGACAGGCACGGCCTCCGCCTCCGCAGTCTCCGGCTCGGGCTCGGGCTCGCTCTCGGCGGCGACCTCCGACTCGCTGCGGATGTCGATCCGCCAGCTGGTGAGCTTCGCGGCGAGGCGGGCGTTCTGCCCCTCCTTGCCGATGGCGAGGGACAGGTACCGGTCGGGCACGACAACGTACGCGGTCTTCTCCTCCGCGACGATGTCCACCCGAACGACGGGCGCGGGCGAGAGCGCGTTCGCGACGAACTTCTCCGAGACGTCGTCGTACTGAACGACCTCTAGGCGCTCGCCTCCGAGCTCGTTAGAGATCGCTTGAACGCGGAGGCCACGCTGGCCGACGCATGCGCCGACCGGATCGAGCCCGGCCTGCCGCGAACGGACCGCGATCTTCGTGCGGGACCCTGGCTCGCGCGCGATGCCCATCACCTCGACCTGCCCGTGGTAGATCTCGGGGACTTCGAGCTCGAACAGCCGCTTCACGAGGCCCTTGTGCGCGCGACTGACGATGATCTGCGGTCCGTGGATGGAGCGGCGCACCTCGAGGACGAGCACCTTCCGGTGCTGCCCGGCGAAGTAGCGCTCGTGCGGCGCCTGCTCCGACCGCGGCAGGATGGCCTTGGCCTTCCCGAGGTCCATGATCGCGGAGCCGGCCTCGAAGCGGTCGATGACGCCGTTGATGATGTCGCCCTCGCGGTCGGCGTACTCCGCGTAGACCTGCTCCCGCTCGGCCTCCCGCAGGAACTGCTGGATCATCTGCTTGGCCGTCTGCGCGCCGATGCGGCCCAGGGCCGCCGCCGACTCCTCCATTGGGATGATGTCGCCGAGCTGGGCGTCGGGCTTCAGCTTCTTGGCCGAGTCGATCTGCAGCTGGATCCGGGGGTCCTCGACCTTTTCGACGACCGTCTTCAGCAGGTAGATCTTGAAAGCGCCTGTCTGCACGTCGACCTTGACGTCGATGTGCTCCTCGTCGCCGTAGGCGCGCTTGATGGCGCGGCCGATGATGTCGCTGACGACCTCCTTGGGGAGGCCCTTCTCGGCGGAGAGCTGTGCCAGACCGGTCACGAGATCACGGTTCACGGCGCCCTCCCCTTTACATTTGTCGATCTGCTTCAGGCGACAAAAAAAGTGGGGTCGACCCACTCTCGCGGAGCCCGAAGTACGCGGGCGCGGCCCGCGTCACGCATGACTATACCACCGGAGCGGCCTTTCGCAGTGCGCTACGGACCCGTTCCTCGGTCGTCGCGGCCTTCGCACCCGGCACATTTCGCAGCGCGGCGGCCGCTTCCGCCGGCGTGTAGCCGAGGGCCTGGAGCGCCGCGAGGGCCTCGTCCTCGACCGTGATCGCAGTCGGGAGCTGGTCCCCCGCGACGAGCCCGCTGACCTTCGAGCGGAGATCGACGATGAGCCGCTCCGCGGTCTTCTTCCCGATCCCCGGCGCGCGCGCGAGCGCGGCGACGTCACCGGAGGCGAGCGCCGCGGCGAGGTCTGACGGTCGCGACACGGACAGCAGCGCGAGCGCGGCACGCGGTCCGACGCCGCTCACGGAGGTGAGAAGGTCGAAGAGCGAGAGCTCCTCTCGCGTCGCGAACCCGTATAGGAACTGCCCGTCCTCGCGGACGACGTGATGTGTGTGCAGGACGACCTCGCCCTCCTCGGGCTGCCGCGGCACGAAGACCTTGTAGCCGACCCCGCTCACGTCCACGACGACGTGGTCGGC
>CAZTAI010000001.1:15870-34926 GCA_964611555.1 uncultured Chloroflexota bacterium
GCGGCACGAAGACCTTGTAGCCGACCCCGCTCACGTCCACGACGACGTGGTCGGCACCGCGCGCGACGACCCTTCCGCGGACCTGGGCGATCACTGGGCGCGCGCGACGGCGGCGCTGAAGCGGGCGCGCTGCGCATGGGTGAGCGCGATGGCCACGGCGTCCGCAACGTTGTCCTGGATGATCGCCTCCTTGAGTCCGAGCACCAGCTGGAGCATGCGCTGCACCTGCGCCTTGTCGGCGGAGCCCGATCCGGTGACCGAGAGCTTCACTTCCTGCGGCGTGTACTCGGCGACGTGAAGGCTCGCTCGCGCGGCGCACACGAGGGCGATGCCCCGCGCCTCGGCCACGAGCATCGCCGTCTTCACGTTCTTGTTGAAGTAGAGACGCTCGAGCGCGAGGTGCGCGGGCCGGTGCGTGGCTATGAGCGCGTCGATCGCGTCGGCGATCGCCACCAGGCGCTCGGCGGTGGTGCCCAGCTTCGGGGTCGCGATGAGACCGCGATCGAGCACGACTGGCGGCTCGCGTGAGGGATCGAGGATCGCGAACCCCATGCCCGTCGTACCGGGGTCGATGCCGAGGATGACGCCCCCAGATCCGCCGATCTCATGGGGGCGGTGGGTCACACCGCCGCCGTCTGGAGGACTTCCTCAGGGATGTCGAAGTTCGCGTGCACCTTCTGGACGTCGTCAAGGTCCTCGAGTGCCCCCACGAGCCGCAGCAGCGTCTGCGCGGCGTCGGACTCGACCCGGATGGTGGAAGACGGGCGCATCGACAGCTCGGCCGACCCGGTCTTGATGCCGGCGGCCTCGATCTCTCGCTTGACGCGCTCGAAGTCCTTGGGTGCCGTGTAGACGGTGACGAGCCCGTTCTCGGTCTGGACGTCCTCGGCGCCGGCGTCTATCGCGGCGAGCGAGACCTCGTCCGCCGCATCGCCCAGGGCGTCGATCTCGATGATCCCCTTCTGGTCGAAGAGCCACTGCACCGAGCCGCTCTCGCCAAGCTTCCCGCCGTGACGATTGAACGCGGCGCGGATCTCGGGTGCCGTGCGGCTGCGGTTGTCCGTGGCGGCCTCGACCATGATCGAGACGCCGCCGGGGCCGTAGCCCTCGTAGACCACGCTCTCCAGCTGGGTGCCCTCGCCACCGCCGGTGCCGCGGTCGATCGCGCGCTGGATGATGTCCTTGGGCATGTTCACGCCGCGCGCCCGGTCCATGGCCAGCCGGAGGCGGAAGTTGGCGTCCGGGTCGGGTCCGCCCTGCTTGGCCGAGATCATGATCTCGCGGGCCATCTTGGTGAACTGGTTGCCGCGCTTGGCGTCGGCGACGCCCTTCTGGCGCTTGATCTGGGACCACTTTGAATGCCCGCTCACAGTGGCGGATATTAGGGCAGACACTCCCACGGTCATCGCTCTAAAGGAGTCTGCTCATGCCGCTCACGGCCCCTGAGAAGATCCGCAACGTCGCCGTCGTAGGCCACGGCGGATCGGGCAAGACCACTCTCGTCGAGACCCTGCTCCACGTGACGGGCGCGACGACGCGCCTGGGCAAGGTGGACGACTCGACCAGCATCCTCGACACCGATCCCGAGGAGCAGAAGCGCCACATCACGATCAACGTGGCGATCGCCGCGCTCACCCACGACGGCACCAAGATCAACTTCATCGACACACCGGGCTTCGCCGACTTCGCGGGTGACCAGAAAGCGGGGCTCCGCGTCGCGGACAGCGCACTGGTCGTCGTGGACGGCTCCGCCGGCATCCAGGTGGGCACGCAGCTGGTCTGGCAGGAGCTCGAGCGCCAGAAAAAGCCGCGCGTGATCGTCGTCGGCCGTCTGGACCGCGAGAACGCCGACTACGACGCCCTCCTGCGACAGCTGCGCGAGGCCTACGGCATCCGGGTCGTGCCGCTGCACGTGCCGGTCGGCGCGCACCACGAAATAGGGGCAACGATCGACCTGCTCCACGGGACCGTCCTGAAGGGGCCGAAGGATCCGGTCACCGACATGGCGGAGGCCGACAAGGAGCGGGTCGGTGAGTACCGCCGTCAGCTCGTCGAGGCGATCGTCGAGACGGACGAGGGACTGCTCACCCGTTATCTGGAAGGCGGGGAGATGTCCTATGACGAGCTGCGCGACGCGCTCCACACCGCGGTGCGCGACGGCCGCGTCATCCCGGTCATCGCCACGAGCTCGACGCGAAAGGTCGGCTTCTCCGGACTGCTCCTGACCATCGCGGAGATGCTCCCCTCTCCCGTCGAGGGCGGCGCCGCGATCGGCAAGACCCCCAGCGGCGAGGAGATCGCGCGCAAGCCAGCCCAGGACGAGAAGCTCTCGGCCCTCGTCTTCAAAACGCTCGCCGACCCGTTCGTCGGAAAGCTCTCGTACGTGCGCGTGTACTCGGGCGTCCTCCACGGCAACGGCCCCGTCTATGACGCCTCAGCCCGGGAGGCCGAGCGGGTCGGCCAGATCTTCTTCCTGCGCGGGAAGGAGCAGGAGCTCACGGACGCGGTGGGCGCGGGCGACATCTGCGCCATCCCCAAGCTCGCCGCATCGACGACCGGCTCGACACTCTGCGACAAGGATTCGCCCATCCTCTATCCGGCCATCGAGTTCCCGCCGCCGTCGTTCGGGGTGGCCATCGAGCCACACAGCAAGCAGGACCTGGACAAGCTCTCGACCGCCCTCCATCGGCTCGTGGAGGAGGACCCGACCCTGCACGTGCGCCGCGACGACGCGACCCACGAGACGATCCTTTCGGGGATCGGCGAGTCCGCGATCGAGGTCGCGGTGCACAAGCTGAAGGACAAGTTCGGCGTCGCGGTCGAGACGCGGACGCCGCGCGTCCCCTACCGCGAGTCGATCCGTGCGCGGGCCCAGGCGCAGGGCCGCTACAAGAGGCAGACGGGCGGCCACGGCCAGTTCGGCGACGTGTGGATCACCGTCGAGCCGCTCCCGCCGGGCTCGGGCGTCGAATACGCGACGAAGGTCGTGGGCGGATCGGTGCCCAAGAACTTCTTCCCCGCGGTCGAGAAGGGCATCCGCGAGGCCGCCGAGAAGGGCGTCATCGCGGGCTATCCGTTGTCCGACTTCCGCGCGACGCTGTATGACGGCTCGTACCACACGGTCGACTCGAGCGAGATGAGCTTCAAGATCGCCGGGTCACTCGCGCTGCAGAACTGCGTGAAAGAAGCTCAGCCCTACCTGCTCGAGCCCATCGCCGACCTCGAGGTGCTCGTGCCCGAGGACCACATGGGCGACGTCCTATCGGACCTCAACTCGCGCCGCGGACGCGTCCTCGGTATGGATGACGCCGGCGCCGGTCACCGGCGGATCCGGGCTCACGTGCCGCTCTCGGAGACCTTCCGCTACGCGACGGACCTCCGCTCTATGACCGGCGGCCGCGGAACTTTCTCGAGCACGATCCTCGGCTACGAGGAGTGTCCGACGCACGTCGCGCAGAAAGTGATCGAAGCCCACGAGGCGGCCGGCCAGGAGGCGCAGCCCGTCCGCTAGGCATCCCGCCTCGGTGCGAGCTGCGACAGGAGCGCCTCGCTCGCCGGGTTCAGCTGGCGGGCACGCTCGAAAGCGGTGTGCGCGGAGGCCGCGTCGCCGCTCTGCAGCGCGAGCAGGCCCAGGCCGAAATGCGCCTCCCAGATCTCCGGTGCTACCGCCAGTACGCGCTTGAGCCCGGCCTCCGCCTCGGCCCTCCTAGCCATGTCGCCCTCGATCGCGATGCGGCCGGCTTCCTCGAGGGCACGCTCGAGCTCGGGATGCTGAAGGCTGAGCAGGAGGCGGCGCGCGCTCGCGACGACCTCGCGGTCAGACCCCTTCTGCACGAGGCGCCGGAGGCGCGAGACGGCGCTGGCCGCGGCACCCGACGCGGCATAGAGCCTCGCCAGGGACAGAAGATCCGCGTCACGCAGCGGCTGCAGCGCGTCCGCGTGCTCGAACGCGACGACCGCGCCGTTGGTGTCGCCACTGGTGCGGCGCACCTCGGCCAGCATGTAGTGCGCGCGCCATGACGACGGCCGCGCTTCGCTGAGTGCTTCGAGCGCGGGGAGCACGACGGCTTGCTCGTCACGCTCGATCGCGGTCGCGCCGAGCACCAGGATGCGGTCCTCGATGAGGGTCGACGCCGGGTCGGCCTGCGCGGCTCGTGCGTAAGCGGCGGACGCGGTCTCGAGCGCGCCGCGCGCCGCGCGTTCGTCGCCGGTGCGTAGGAGCGTGACGTCGACCTCTGCGTCCATCGCCTCGAGCAGAGCCGTGTAGGCATCTTCGTTCGCGACCGCGGTCGCCTCGAGGTCGCCGCTCGCGGCGATGCCGAGTGCCGAGGCGAGCCAGGATGCCAGGTGAGCCTCCGCGAGATGCAGCTCGTTCTCCGGGATCGTGCGCTCCGACCTCGCGACGACGGACGCGGTGGCGGCGTCGATCAGAACGACATCGAGTCGCCTGTCTGTCGCGCTCTCGTGGTACGTGCCTGTCAGCGCATGCGCGGCCTCGAGGGACCGTGCGTACTCCGAGGCCAGGGCCGGATCCGGCGTCGAACCGAAGATCAGATAGCTGGGCTCGGTCGCGGCACCCGTCCCAACGCCTTCGCCCGCACCCGGGACCGTGACAAGGAACACCGGGCGAAGCTCGACCGCTGGCTCAGCCGTGAAGCGCTCCACCAGGCGCCGCGCGATCTGGCGGGCCCAGGCGCCCGGGCGCCTATCGCGCTCAGCGTCCTTCCCGCCCGCGACGCGCGCGCCGAAAGGCACGACGGCGACGATGGGCCGGCTCGCGGGTCCGCCGTTCGGTCCGGGCGACTCAGCTCCAGTTGACGCGGCGGAAGCTGCGCGGGCCGACCTGAATGAGCTGGGTGCCCGTCGTCGGCACGGCCGTGGCCTCCTCGGCGACGACCGAGTCGACCTTCACCCCGCGCTGCTTCACCAGGCGCCGTGCTTCGGACTTGCTTGGCGCCAGTGTGAGCCGGACGAGCAGGTCGACGATCGGGACCGAGGTTTCGCCGTTCCGCTCGAGCGTCGCCTCCGGGACATCCTCGGGTGCCTGGCGCTCCTTGAACTGCCGCCGGAACGAGGCGGCGGCCTCGTCCGCCGCCGCGGCCGAGTGCACCTCGGTCACGATCCGCCGGGCGAGGCGCTCCTTCGCTTCGCGTGGGTGCAGCTCCTTGCGCGCGAGCGCGTCCAGCGTGGAGCGCACCTCGAGCATCGGCATCTCCGTGGCCCACTCGAAGTAGTGAGGCATGAGGTCGTCACCGATGCTCATCACCTTCCCGAACATCTCGGCCGGTGGGTCGATCAGCCAGACGCTCGTGGCGGGCTTGGTCTTGCTCATCTTCTGGCCGTCGGTCCCCTCCAGCAGCTCGGTGATGAAGGCGTGCTGCGGGGGCTGGCCGACGTCCTCTTGGAGCTCGCGCCCGGCCAGGATGTTGAAGAGCTGGTCGGTCCCACCGAACTCGACGTCCGCCTTCACGGCCACCGAGTCCTGGGCCTGGAGGAGCGGGTAGAGCAGGTCCTTGATGGGTATGGGCGTCCCCGCGGTCTGACGGTTCCGGAACTCCTCGCGCGCCAGCATCTGCTGGACGGTGAAGCGCGAGGCCAGGGAGAAGGTGTCCTTTAAGGTGAATGACCCGTACCACTCGGACTGGTACACGACTCGCGTGTTCTCACGCGGCACGATCCGGTGGAACTGCTCCTGGTAGCTCTGCGCGTGCTCCAGGACCTGCTCGTGCGACATCATCGGACGGGTCTCGTCCTTGTCCGTCGGGTCGCCGATCTGGGTCGTGTAGTCGCCGATGATCAGCACGATCTCGTGGCCCCACTCGGCGAGGCGGCGGAGCTTGCGCAGCGGCACGGCGTGTCCGAGGTGGAGATTCGGACGCGTCGGGTCGAATCCCTGTTTGATGCGAAGCCGGCGCTCGCCTGCCTGCAAGATCGCGGCGAGCTGATCGCGGACGATGACCTGCGAGACGGCTCGGGTAAGGAACTCTTCCAGCTCAGGAGCGTTAGGCCGAGCAAGCATGGGCACTAGACTATGACCATCGGCCGTAATCACCTCGATCACGCGCTGAAGCGCGGGCCCTACCGGACACTCCGAAAGAAGGCCACAGCGAGCCCCGTGAAGCGGGGTCTGGCCATCCTCCCGCCGGTCGTGATCGCCTTCTTCATTGCCCTCGCTGCCGTCCCCCTGGTCGGCGGCGTGATGGTGCTTGGGACGCTCATCTCGGACCTCCCGTCGCCCCAGGACCTGGCCAAGGACCCGCTGGCCCTCTCCACCAAGGTCTACGACCGCACCAATACCGAGCTCCTCTACCAGTTCGAGGTGGAGCGCCGCGAGAACGTCAGCCTGGACGACGTCCCCGAGCTCCTCATCGACGCCACGCTGGCGATCGAGGACAAGAGCTTCTGGACCAACCCCGGCGTCGACGTCCTGGGCATCGCCCGCGCCGCCTGGGCCGACCTCACCGACCAGGCGGTCGGCCAGGGTGGCGCGTCGACCATCACCCAGCAGCTGGTGAAGCAGCGGATCATCGGCAGCGAGTACAGCCTGCAGCGCAAGATCCGCGAGGCCGTCCTGGCCATCCAGGTGACCCGCACCTACTCGAAGCGCGACATCCTGGAGCTCTACTTCAACCAGATCTACTACGGGAACCAGGCCTACGGCGTCAAGGCCGCAGCGCAGACGTACTTCGGCAAGAGCGACCTCTCGCAGCTCACGCTTCCAGAGGCTGCGCTGCTGGCCGGACTCCCTCAGTCGCCCTCGGTCCTCGACCCCTCCAAAGCCGAGAACCTCGAGCGGGCGGAGGAGCGCCGGTCAGCGGTATTGACCCAGATGGTCGCCACCGGCGCCATCACGGAGGAGGAGCGCGACGAGGCCGAGGCGACGCCGATCGAGGTCCTGGGCCCCCAGATCACGACCATCAAGGCGCCGCACTTCGTCTTCCAGGTCCGGGACCAGCTGACGCGCATCCTGGGTGGGGACGAGTCGGCGGTCACGCGCGGCGGGTTCACGGTCACGACGACGCTGGATCTGCCCAAGCAGGAAGCCGCGGAGCGGCAGGTCAAGGAGAACGTCGAGGGGCTTCACAACAAGAACGTCTGGAACGCGGGTCTCGTAAGCATCGTTCCGGCCTCCGGAGAGGTCGTCGCCTATGTCGGATCGGTCGACTACTACAACAGAGAGGACCCGAGGGTCCAGGGGGAGTTCGACGTCGCGGGACTGGGCGAGCGGCAGCCGGGCTCGTCGTTCAAGGTCTTCAACTACCTGACGGCCCTCAAGAAGGGCGCGACCGCAGCCACGGTCGTCGTCGACGCGCGCACCGACTTCGGGGGCAAGGCCACCACCCGCTTCAGCCCGGCCCTCTGCGTGTACTGCCCCGAGAACGCGGACCTCCAGTACCACGGCCCGGTCGCGATGCGCCAGGCCATCCGTGAATCGCGCAACGTGCCGGCCGTGAAGTTCCTCCACCAGTACTCGGGTGTCGAGGGTCTGATCGAGACGGCGCGGGAGATGGGGATCACCACCGAGATCGACCCGTCAAAGGTCGGCCTCGCCCTGACGCTGGGGGCCAGGGAAGTGAAGCTCGTCGACATGACGAGCGCCTTTGGTGTGCTCGCGAACATGGGCGTCCGTGTAGCGCCCACGTACATCCTCAAGGTCGTGGATCCGAACGGCCGGGTGGTCTGGGAGCACAAGGACTACGAGCAGCGCCGCGTCCTCGACCCGGGGATCGCTTACATCATGAACGACATCCTCAAGGACACGACCCGCCCGGACCGGAGCTACATCTTCGGGAACTGGACCAGCATCGGGCGCCCCGCGGCTCTCAAGACGGGCACGACGGACAACCTCAAGGATGTGTACTCGGTCGGCTACGTCCCGCAGCTCGTCACCGGGATCTGGATGGGCAACAGCAACAACGAAGAGATGAGCAGCCGCGACTTCTCGAGTGCCATGGGCCCGGGGGTGCTCTGGAAGGAGTACATGAAGGAAGTGCTGGCGAACGTCCCGCCCGCGGACTGGGCGCGGCCGGCCAACGTCGTGTCCGCGAGCGTCGTCCTCGCGCCCGGCTCCTTCGGCGGGTACGGATCCGGCATGGCGCCGTCGGGCCTCTCGCCCTTCTCCACGACCGAGCTCTTCATCCGCGGCACGGAGCCGCGAACGGCAGACGACTGGTACGTCCCGGGCTGCCCCAAGGAGGACGGCTCGACATCGGTCGGCATGCGCATCCGCGAGATCGGTCAGCCCGTCTGGCAGCAGTACACGCAGCGCTGGATCGAGGAGGCTAGGACCGGGGCCCGCTCGTACGGGCGATACACCTGGAACATCGTCGGCGAGGACCCCTGCCCGACAGCTTCGCCGACCCCCTCGCCCACGGCTACTGAGTCCGCGACGCCGTCGCCGACCGGGGGCCTGCCGCCTGGTGTCACGCCCTCGCCTACCCCGACCGGTACGTTCGATCCGTTCCCGCGGCCATCGGTGCCGCTGCCGCCGTTCACGTTCCAGCCGTCACCGACGCCGACGCCAACGGCCTCGCCCTCACCCACTCCGCCCTAGGCGGACGCATCACCTCACGCGAGAGGGGTCATCTCGATCCCAGCCTGCGCGCAGTGCCGCTCGATCTCTCGATCCTCCATCGTCATCAAGCCCGCATCGCGAAGCTCTCGGAGCAGGAGTGGATGAAGGTCTGGATGGGGCCTGACCCAGTCGATGGGTTCCTCGGGATGGGCGGATCTCGACGACCCGCGGGCATCTCCGGCGAACAGGTCCACGTGGCCGAAGTAGCCCGCCCCTGAGACAAGGCGGACTTCGTATCGCCGGACCCAGCGCAGTGAAATGACCTCGAGTCCCGTCTCTTCCCGCACTTCGCGGCGGACGGCGTCCTCCGCCGACTCCCCAGCCTCGAGACCACCGCCCGGCAACAGCCACATGTCCTTGAAGGGCCCGCCGCGCTGGCGCACGGTAAGAAAACGGCCCTCGCTGTCCACGATCACCATGACCGCGCTCGGGCGAGGGCCGCCCTTCCCCACCTGCATCCGCGGGCTAGAGGGTCACGATGGTCGCGCCGTCGCCGCCCTCCGATCGCCCGGCCGTGGCGACCTCGCGCACGAGCGGGTGGCCGGCGAGGGCCTCCCGGACCGCGCTACGAAGCGCGCCGGTCCCCTTGCCGTGGACGACACGCACGCGGTCGTATCCGGCGACGGCTGCGTCGTTGAGATAGCGATCCAACACGGCCAGGGCCTCTTCGGCCCGGGCGCCCCGCAGATCGAGCTGCAGCGGAACGCTGGTGGCCGAGCCCGCCACCGTCGCGCGGACCGACCGAAGAGGCGGTGCATCACGGATGGGTGCCGGTCGCAGCTCGCGGACGGGCACGCGCAAGCGCAGCGAGCCGGCGGCCACCTCAGCGACACCGCGGTCGTCCACGCTCATGAGCGTCCCGGGCTCGCTCACACCGTCCACCAGGACCGGTGAGCCCACCTCGATCGGTGTCGTGCGGACAGGTGCCTGTGGCGGTGCGGCGCGATCGCGTGCCGCCTCGGCCTCCACGAGCGCCGCCCGGGCGTCCTCCACGACGTCGCGCCGTGATGCGCGATCCCGCGCGTCCTCGGCCTGCCGCAGCGCGCGGCGGGCCTGCAGTAGGACCTCCTCAGCCTCCGCGCGCGCGCGCCGGAGCTGCTCCCGCGCGTCGTCGCGGATGGCGTCCGCCTCACGGCGCGAACCCGCGAGCGCGTTCTCCGCATCCGTGGCGGCTTGACGCGCGGACTCCAGACGCTCGGCGAGGTCCGTTCGCGCCCGCTCAGCCTCGCGCAGCGTGCGCTCGAGCGATCGGTGCAGCTCGGAGAGGTGCGCCGCCGCCCGCTCAAGCACACCGCCGTCGAGGCCCAGACGCGACGCGATCGCGAACGCGTTCGAGGCTCCCGGGAGGCCCAGATGGACGCGGTAAGTGGGCCGGAGAGTGACCGCGTCGAACTCGACGCTGGCGTTCTGCACGCCGGGCGTGTTGAGCGCGAACGCCTTGAGCTCCGGGTAGTGCGTTGTCGCCGCGACCAGGACCCCGCGCTCGAGGAGCGTCTCGAGCACCGCCATAGCGAGAGCAGCGCCTTCATCCGGATCCGTGCCCGCACCGATCTCGTCCAGTAGCGCCAGATCGCCGCGCTCCGCCTCGCCGAGGGTCGCGACGATGTTCCGGAGATGCGACGAGAAGGTCGAGAGGGACTGCTGGATGGACTGCTCGTCGCCGATGTCGGCGAAGACGCGCCGCAGGACGGGGACGGCGCTGCCGCGTGCCGCGGGTATCTGCATCCCGCAGGCGGCCATCAGGACGAGGAGGCCGATGGTCCGGAGGGTGACGGTCTTGCCTCCGGTGTTGGGTCCCGTCACCACCAGGGCATGGATCTCGCCGCCAAGCTTGATGTCGATCGGAACGACGCTCGGCCCGCCTTCCCCTGCCTCGGCGCGGCGCGACGCCTGGTCCATGAGCAGCGGATGGCGCGCCTCGATGAGATCGAGGACGCCGTCAGATGTCAGCCGCGGCCGCGTGCACTCGTACGACTCGGCGAAGAGGGCGCGCGCGATGATCAGGTCGAGCGCGGCGAGCGCCCCGACCACTGCATCGTGGTCCTCGGCCGCTGCTTCCACCCGCCGGGAGAGCTCGTTCAGGACGCGTTCCACCTCGGCGCGCTCGGCGAGCTCGGCTTCGCGCACCCGGTTGTTGGCGTCGAGGATCTCGAGGGGCTCGATGAACACCGTCGCGCCGCTCGCGGAGCGGTCGTGGACGATGCCCTTCACCGCTCCGGCGCTCTCGGCCTTCACGGGCACCACGTAGCGCCCGCCCCGCTGCGTGACGATCGGCTCCTGCAGATGCTTCGCGACCGCCGCGGAGCGCAGCAGGCCCTCCACGCGCTGCTGGAGCTGCGACTGCGCAGCGCGAAGCTCGGAGCGGGCGCTCGCGAGCGCCACGCTGGCCCGGTCGAGCACCTCGGCATCGGCCGAGATGGCGTGCTCGATGGCCTGCGCGACCTCCACCGGGGGCCGGCTAAAGCGCGCGCGGGTGGCCAGCGGCGGGTATGGCCGCACGTGCGCGAAGAGCGTCTCCGCCGAACGCGTCGTGGACGCAACGTCGAACAGCTGCTCGGGATCGAGGATGCCACCAAGGCGCGCGCGCCGGATGGCGTCGCGAACGTCGCGGGCACCGCGGAGGCCGGCCGAGGGCACGGCGCGCATCAGCTCCCGCGCCGTCGCTGTCTCGTCCTGGAGGCGCTCCGCCTCGGCCACGTCCGTCGTCGGCCGCATCGCCTCTGCGAGCTCGCGGCCGGGCGTGAACGAAGACCGCTCCGCGACGAGCGCGCGGATGGCCGGGAGCTCGAGGGTGGCGAGGGTCCGGTCGCTGGTCGTCACGCGGCCATGGTCCTTTACCGCCGAGGCGAGCGCGACACCCCCGGCGAGCCGCGGACGTAGAGACGCCAGGCCTTGTCGAACGTGGCCCCGCTGGAGAGCCCGATGCGCGCGGACCGTCCGACGCTCGCGGCAGGCACACGCGGAGCCTCGCGGATCGTCAGTGGGGAGCGCAGGAGGTCGAGCCCGCTGTGGCGCGCGGCGCGAAGGCCGAGCACCTTGCCCAGGTTCCCCGGCCCCGCGAGGGCCCGTGGGTCATCGGGAAGACCCGCGACCGGCTCGGCCCCTCGGATGAGCACGGCGCCCGCCCGGCGACCCGGCGCTTTCGCGACGACGTTCATGCAGTGGTGCTGGCCGTACGAGATGTAGACGTAGGCGTGCCCCGGCAAGCCGAACATCGGCGCCGTGCGCGGCGTCTGCGGCCGGAAGGCGTGCGAAGCCGGGTCGAGGGTCCCCAGATACGCCTCCACCTCGACGATGCGGGCCACGCGGCGGCCGCCCTCTTCGAGGACGAGCAGCTTGCCGAGCAGATCTCGCGCGACCACGAGCGTCGGGCGCGCATAGAAGCTGCGCGGGAGCGGCCTCGGGAGCCGAACGGCTAGTGGCCGGTGCGGCGGGGGTCGAGCGCGTCGCGCAGGCCGTCACCCATGTAGTTGATGGAGAGGACGGTGAGGAAGATGAAGAGGCCGGGGAAGATCGCCCAATGCGGGGCGATGTCCATGTAGTTCTGGGCGTCGTAGAGCATGCGGCCCCACGTAGGCACGTCGGACGGGAATCCCAGGCCGAGGAACGACAGCGCCGACTCGGTGATGATCGCGGCGCCGACGCCGACGGTCGCGGCGACGAGGACGGGGCTGAGCACGTTCGGGAGGATGTGGACCCAGATGATCCGGCGGTCGCGGGCCCCGACGCTCCGGGCCGCTTCCACGAACTCCTTCTGCTTGAGCGACAGGAAGGCCGCGCGCACGAGCCGCGCCACGGGCATCCACGTAAGCACCCCGACGACCGTGACGATGAGCAGGAAGATCCCCATCTCCGGGCCGATCGCCAAACGGAGCGGCTCCCGGAAGAGGTAGATGGTCAGGAGAAGCAGGGGCAGCTGCGGCAGCGACAGGAACATGTCGGTCAGCCGCATCAGGAAGCCGTCCAGCCGCCCGCCGAAGAAGCCGGAGATCGCGCCGATGAACGTGCCGAGCGTCATCGCGATGAGCACCGCCACCACTCCGACCGCGATCGAGACGCGCCCGCCCCAGAGCGCCCGGGCGAAGAGGTCGTGGCCGAGGTCGTCCGTGCCGAACGGGTGCTCCAGGGAGGGCCCGAGGAGCGAGCTCGAGAAGTCCACCTTCGCGTACGGGATGGGCCAGAGGAACGGGCCGATCAACGTCATGACGATCAGCGAGCCCAGCACGATCATTCCGCCCATCGCCAGGCGGTGGCGCCGGAACTGGTGCCAGGCGTCCTTCCACAGCGATCTGGCCGGCCGCCGGAACTCCTGGACCGCATCGGCCCGTCCTCTCGCCGTCGCAGTGGTGGTCGCCATCACTCGTACCTGATCCGCGGGTCGAGCACGCCGTACAAGAGATCCGCGACGATGTTGAACGCCACGACCAGCACTGAGAAGATGAAGGTCGTCCCCATGACCACAGGGGTGTCACTGTTCTGGATACCGCTGATGAGCAGCGAGCCGATCCCGGGGATGCGGAAGATCTGCTCCGTGATGAGCGCACCGGCGAAGACGGTCGGGATGCCGAGGGCGATCAGGGTCACGACCGGGATCAGACTGTTGCGAAGGACGTGACGCATCACGACGAGCTGCTCCGTGATCCCCTTCGCCCGGGCCGTGCGGACATAGTCCTGCGGCATGTTCTCGAGCATCTCGGAGCGCACGAAGCGCGCGAGCGTGGCCGTCTGGAACAGGGCCAGAACGGTGATGGGCATGATCGACTGGCGAAGCTGCTTCACGATCGAGTCGAAGTCGAAGAGCGAGACGTCGATCGTCGAGTCGTAGATGAACGGCAGCCATCTCAGCTTCACGCTGAATATCAGGATGAAGATGACGCCCGTCACGAATGTCGGGATCGAGAACCCGATGAAGGCGAACGTCGTCGCGGCGTGGTCCCACACCGAGTAGCGCTTCACCGCGGAGAGCACGCCGATCGGGATCGCCAGGAGCACGGATATCACATAGGCGACGCCCAGCACGGCGAGAGTGTTGGGAAGCCGCTGCCAGATCAGGTCCATGACGGGGACTCTGCTCTGGAAGGAGTAGCCGAGGTTCCCCTGCGCCGCTGAGGTGAGCCACTTCACGTACCTCACCGGGACCGGTTCGTTGAGACCGAGTGAATCGCGGATCCGCTCGCGCACCTCGTGCGGTATCGCGGGGTTCAGCGCGAACTGGGCGAGGGGGTCGCCCGGGGCAAGCGCGAGGATCGCGAAGATCACCGCGCTGATGAGCAGCAGCGTGGGGAACGCGATCAGCAGCCGTCGGACCAGGTACTTGCCCATCAGCGGTCGCCATTATGTATCCCACAGCGGCCATTCCGGTTCGGATATTTGACGAGCTTCACGCCCATCCGCAAGGCCTATCGCCGCGATCCATGCGGCAAAAAGCCGTCGACGGGGGCCGAAGCCCCCGCCGACGTGGAAGCCGTGGATCCAGTGCGGTAGAGCTACTTGCTCCAGTCCGCGATGTTCCACATCTCCGAGTCCCATGGGTTCGGAACTGTGCCCTTGAGGGCCTTCGTGATGCCGGAGACCGGAGAGTTGCGGGCGACCAGCGCGATGACGACCACGTCAGAGACGAGGAGGTCGTTCATCTTGATGGCCAGTGCGTTCCGCTTGGCTGTGTCGGTCTCGTTCTTGTACTCCTCGTACAGCTTGTCGTACTCGGGGTTGGACCAGCGCTCGTAGTTGTTGCCGTTCCAGCCCGTGGCCTTGGTCTTGATCTCGCCTGTGGTCCAGCCCGCCAGGTAGTTCGTGAGGTCCGGCGACTCCGGGCCGTTGGTGAACATCTCGACGTCGGTGAAGAAGCGGCCCGCCGCGTCGTCGGTGTCGGTGCCGAAGAAGACACCGGCGTCGACCGACTTGAGGACCACGTTGATCCCGAGCTGGCTCCAGCCTGCCTTCACGATCTCCTGCTCCTTCTGACGGAGCGGGTTCACGGTCGTCGCGTAGACGATGTCCATCTTGACGCCCTTGTAGACGCGGATGCCGTCGGCACCCTTGGCCGCGCCAGCCTCGTCGAGCAGCTTGTTGGCCGCCGCGAGGTCGTACTTGCAGACCGACATGGCTGCCGTGTTCGGCGAGTTGGCCGGTGGGATGCCCACGATGACGTTGCAGGTGCCCTCGCCGGCCAGGCCGCCGCCGTAGAGGTCGGCGAGCGGCTTGCGGTCGACTGCCATCGCGAGCGCCTGGCGGACCTTGAGGTCCGACAGGAAGGGGTGCTGGGTCGTCGGCTCACCGCGGTTGGCGCCTGCCGAGGCACGGATGTCCGTGCGGTTGATCAGGATCCGCTCGAGGTTGCCGCTGACCGCGGAGATGAACGTGCCCTTCGCGTCAGCAGCCTCGATCATCGGCTTGAGGATCGTGGCCTCGACCTGCAGGTTCCACGAGTAGTCGGCCTCGCCGGTCTGGAAGACCGCGCGGGCCGCTCCGGTGGCGTCTCCACCGCCCTTGAACTGCACCGTCTTGAAGAACGGCTTGTTCGCGTCGCGGTAGTTCTCGTTGATCGCGTACAGGACCACGTCGTTCGGCTTGAACTCGGTCACCTTGTAGGGGCCCGTCCCGACGGGGATCTTCGGACCGTTGACTGCCGCCGCGCCGATGAAGTCCTTGTACTGCTTCTCCTGGATGATGTTGCCGAGGCCGGAGACGAACGTCTGGTAGGGGTTCGCCGTCGGCGCGTTGAACGTCACCTTCGCCGTCAGCGGATCGACCGCCTCGACGCTCTTGACGTTGGCGAAGATGTTCGAGGTCGTCGTCGCCGTCGCCGGGTCGGCGCCGTACTTCCACGTGAAGACGACGTCGGCCGAGGTGAACGGGCTTCCGTCAGACCACTTCACGTTCGGCTTGAGCTTCCAGGTCACCGATGTCTGATCCGCGGAGATGCCATTGTTCGCGCGGGTCGGCACTTCCGCCGCGAGGATCGCGATCGGTCCGCCCTCCGGGCCCATCGCGGCGAGCGGCTCGAGCACGAGCCGGGCTCCGTCGAAGTCCTTGGTGCCCTGCGAGTGGTGGCTGTTGAGGTCCGTGACCGCCTGCCAGTAGAGGATCTTGAGCTCGCCGCCCTGACCACGTGTCGACGGGGCGGTGGTCGGAGCCGCTGCGCTCGCTGCGGTGGTGGGAGCTGCCGCCGTCGGTGCCGCCGGCTGGGCCGCTCCACAGGCCGCAAGCGTGATGACGGCCGTCCCTAGGACCGCGAGCGTGTTTCGCCAGCTGAGGTTTGCCAAAGTGTCTCCTCCTTCTTCCCTGCGTGACGTAGATCGCCCGCCGGGCAGAGGCACGCCCTCTCCCCCCCTGCGGCCGAGTGTGCTCGAACGCTACAGCCCGCCTGCCCCAGCCGCAATGATCGGAGCCCTGAACCCTCATGGGTCGAGGGCGGTACATGGGCGAATGGGCGCGGGCGTCCGCCTTCCGGACGATCCGCTAGGTCCGGGGCGTCGCTCCGAATAGGTGCCGCAGGCGCCCCTCGATGCGGCCGACGGCGCGCTCGACGTCAGCGTCGGCCAGGGTGCCGGTGGCTGAGCGGAACGCAAGACGCACGGCGAATGACTTCTTGCCCTGGCCGGCCTGTGGACCGCGGTAGACGTCACGCAGAGCGATGGACTCGAGGCCGAGCTTCGACCCTGCCTCGCGCATCTCCTCCTCTATGTCACCCCAGCTCACGTCTTCGGCGACGACGAAGGCCACGTCGCGCAATGCGGCCGGATACCGCGAGGGAGCGGCCGCGGTCGCGGGCCGGGCCGATGCGAGCAGCCCGTCGAGATCGATCTCGGCGATGAACGTCGAGCCCGGTACCTCCCAGATCTCGGCGACGCGCGGGTCGATCTGCCCACCGATCACCGCGGTGCGATCGCCGTCGGTCAGGCGCCACGACCGCGCCGGGTGCAGGCCGGGCGCTCCCCACTCGGTCGCGCCGCGCCCCGAGCGCGTTGCCCGGTGCAGGCCGTCGACGAGCCCGCGCAGATCGTGGATGTCGAACTCGCGCGGCGCCGTCAGCCAGGTCTCGCCCTCGCGCATCGGCTCGGCCTGGCCCGCGATGAGGATACCGATCGTCCACCGCTCCTCGGGCAGATCGCCTTCGCGGCGCAGGTACGCCGGCGCGATCTCGAAGATGGCGATCCCGCGACGGTGCTTCATGTTGCGAGACGCGGTGTCGAGCAGGCTCGCGCGCAGCGTGGGACGGAGCACGCTCTGCTGGGTCGTGGTCGGGTTTGCCACGCGCAGCGGCTCCGGCGCGATCGCCGAACCGTCCGCCGTCAGGCGCGTTAGCCAGACCGGGTCGATCAGGGGGTACGAGATCGTCTCCTGAAGGCCGAAGCCGACCAAAGCGTCGCGGACTCGCTCGCGCAGATCTTCCTTGGGGTGGCGCTCGTGGAGCGGGAGCACGCCCGTTGGCATCCTCACCGGCACCCGGTCGTAGCCCACGATCCGCGCGATCTCCTCCACGACGTCCTCGGGGATCGAGATGTCCGTCCTGACGGCCGGCGGGGAGACGACGAGCTGGTCGCCATGCTCGGCATGGGTGAAGCCGAGACGGTGCAGCGCGTCGACCGCCTCCTCGCGCGAGATCTCGGCGCCCAGCACGCGCTGTATGTCGCTGAAGCGGAGGCGCACGTTCGGCGCCGGCCGCGGGCGCGGGTAGACGTCGATCGCGCCGACGACCTTGCCTCCCGCGTGCTCCCGTAGGAGCGCGGCCGCCCGTGCGAGCGCGATCGGGACCAGCTCGGGGCTGAGGTCGAGGCCAAATCGACGGCCGGCCGCGCTGCCGCTCGAGCCCTGCAAACCATGCGCGGATGTGGTGCGGCGCACGCGAAGTGGCTCGAACGACGCGCACTCGAGCGCGATCGCGGTGGTCGTGTCGCGGATCTCGGAGTCCTCGCCACCCAGGACACCCGCCAACCCCAGCGCTCGGTCGCGGTCGGCGATGACCAGGTCGGAGGGGCGAAGGATGCGGTCGATCCCGTCGAGCGTCCGGAGCGACTCCCCCGCCCGCGCGCTGCGGGCGACCAGCGCGCGGCCCGCGAGGCGCTCCGCGTCGTAGGCGTGAAGCGGCTGACCGAGCTCGAGCATCACGTAGTTCGTGATGTCGACGACGTTGCTGATCGGGCGCATGCCCGCGGCGGTGAGCCGCGCCTGCATCCACTTCGGGGACTCACCGATCCGCACCCCTGTCAGGTACGCCACCGCGAAGCGAGGGCACGCCTGCGGGTCCTCGATCTCCACCGTGAGCAGCGACGCGTCGAGCTTCCACGTGAGCGGCTCGAGCGCCGGCGGGTGCAGCGGAGAAGCGAAGAGGGCGGCAGTCTCGCGCGCGATGCCCGCGATCGAGAGGGCGTCGGGACGGCTCGGCGGCAGCTCGAAGACCATGACCGCATCGCCAAGGACGTCGGCCAGGCGCGCCCCGATCGGAAGAGAGGGATCGAGGAGCTTGATGCCCTCGTGGTCGTCGCCGATGCCGAGCTCGCGCTCCGAGAGGACCATGCCCTCGCTCATGATCCCGCGCATCTTCCTGGGCTCGAGGGTCATGGTGCCGCTGCCGTGCGGGTCGCGCAGGACGGCTCCGGTCTCCGCGTACGCCACGACCGCGCCCTCGGTGAGGTTGGTCGCGCCGGTGACGACGGTCTTGGTGCGTCCCTCGCCGTAGCCCACCGTCGCGAGCTGGAGCTTGTCCGCGTTCGGATGCTTCGCCAGCGCCTCGATGACACCGACCCAGATCTTGTCCCAGCTCAAGCCGCCCGCGCCGCTGCGCTCCACGCGCTCTACCTCCATGCCGGCCATGTGCAGGCGCTCGGCTAGCTCGGCCACGCCGACCGTGACGTCGACGTGGTCGCGCAGCCACGAGACCGGCACACGGATCGATGGCACCTAGACGGTCTCCAGGTAGCGCAGGTCGTTCTGGTGGAAGAGGCGGATGTCGGGCGTTCCCGTCAACAGCATCGCGATGCGCTCGACGCCACCGCCGAAGGCGAAGCCCTGGTACTTCGACGGGTCGTAGCCCACCCGCCGTAGCGCCTCGGGGTGGACCATGCCGCAGCCCAGCCACTCGATCCAGCCGGTCGCGCCGCAGGTGCGGCACGCGCCGACATTGGTGCGACCGCTGCCGTCGCAGGCGAAGCAGTCGAAGGCCATCTCCGCGGACGGCTCCGTGAACGGGAAGTAGTCCGGACGGAAGCGGACGCGACGCCCGCTGCCGAAGAGCTGGCGCGCGGCCGAGTAGAGGACGCCCTTGAGGTCGGCGAACGAGAGCTGCTCGTCGACGGCGAGGCCCTCGGTCTGGAAGAACACGGTCTCGTGCGTCTGGTCGGTCGCCTCGAACCGGTAGCAGCGGCCCGGGACGAGCACGCGGATGGGCGGGCGGCGCGCCTCCATGACGCGGATCTGCATCGGCGAGGTGTGTGTCCGGAGCAGCATCGGCTGCGACGAGCGCGCGCCCGCCACGGGCC
>CAZTAI010000002.1:0-32764 GCA_964611555.1 uncultured Chloroflexota bacterium
GGCGATGGAGGATCCGCCAGATCCCCGACGGGCTGAGCTCGATGTCGTGATAGCGATTGAGGTACATCGCGATCTTGTGCGGCCCGAAGTGGTAGGTCTGCCGCAGGTAGATGATCTTGCCGACCACCTCGTCGCGAGTGGCCGTCGGTCTCACGTGCGGTCTCGAGGACCGGTCTCGTAGGGCGTCGAGGCCGCCTTCCTCGTAGCGTCGGAGCCACTTGTAGTAGACCTGCCGGCTGATCCCCTAGTAGCGGCATGTCTTCGAGACGTTGCCGGTCAGCTCCTGGGCATGGCGGATGATCGCCAGTCGGTGCGCGGCGTGCCGGTCCCTCTCACGCTGGGTCATCGGTCCTCCTCTCGGCGAGTGGACCCGATGTGTACACCATGTCCGTCAGTTCTTTACCTAGGTATGTTTGACCGTTCATGAACCAGGTCCGCGCCGGCCTCGTGACTCCGTCGATCCGTTGGGACGCAAGTGCCCCCAGCGTGACCTCGGAGACGGCGTCGGCGCGATACTCGCCTGCAAGGACCCGAGCCTCGCCCAGCGCCTGCGGCCCTTAGTGCGACCATCACTGCTCGACTGTTCCGTCACGGGCGATTCTCGCGACGCCCTCGCCCTCGTAGGCGACTGCCACGAGCCGCGTGTCGACGGTCTGGCCGGGACCGAGGACGAGGGCGGACCCGTTCTTGACGGCGTTGGCCGTCCCTGCCGGCGGCCACCCTGCGAACGGTTCGAGCGCGACGTTGTACGTTCGGCCGTACCAGGGGTAATCGTTGTGACCGCCGTATACCTGCCACATCCAGAGGCACGGAAAGACGCCGACGTCCCAGCTCATCCCGAAGCCCACCGAGAGCCGACGGTTTGTGATTCCGTACCAGCCTTCCGACAGCCCCCAGAACGACAGGACGTCGACGGACCTCGTGTCACGAGATCGCACCAGGGTCACGTCCTCCAAGCTCCCCGAGCGACGGTTCATGACCAGTGGATATCCGTGATCGCCCGGTTCCCACAGGCCGTTTGCGTGGTACGCGAGAACGCGGGTCGAATCCGCCGGTGCGTGGAGAATGCAGCTGTCGTCGAGGAACGGTTCCCCAAGGGCCGGATGGTGACCCCACATGACAGCGTACGGGTCGACGGAGTCGTTCGTCAGCCGCTCGTCCAGGACAAGCGCGGCGCGACCGCGCGTCAGGGTCATACGGCGCTCGAGGGTGAGTGGGCTGCGGTAGAGGCGCGTGCGCACGTGAAGCGTCACCTCGTCGGGCGAGTCCTCGACGATCGACGCCTCGAATGGCAGCAGCGAGACCTCGCCGTGGAGACCCTGGTAGGTCCCAAGGTAGGTCTCCGACGCCCATCCGGCCGACGGGAGCACCTCCTGCCAGCCACCGTAGTAATAGTCATGGAATGCCCCCTCCGGGAGCGCGCTGGTCGCGACGAAGGGGCGCCGAAGGGGGATCGGCGACTGCCACATGACGTCCAGATCACGGGGCTTGTACGTGAACTCAAAGATGTCCGCGCCCTTGTCGAGAAGCACGCCGACCCGCAGTAGCTCGTTCTCGAGGAACGCGACCCGCATGCCCCGATACGTGTAGTCGAGCGAGACCCGACAAGCCGTCTTGCGTCCGTGTGTGTACATGTCGCCTCCGCTTCGGCTGGTTCGCAGTTTAGTCGGGCCGTTCTGTCACACCTGAGCCGTCGGCCGTCCCTGGCTGCGTGCCGGAGAGCCCAGCCGCGGGCGGTCGCCGCAGGAGGCGACCGGTGAGCCTCGTCATCTCACCCCGCCACGAGTCGAACCCGACCGCGAGCGCGATGATCACGCCGAGCGTGATCAGCTGCCACGAGGTCGGAACCGCGTTGAGGTTGAGGCCGTTCTGCACGACCACGATGGTCAGCGCCCCGATGAGGGTCGCGAGGACGTTGCCGGATCCGCCTGCGAGGCTCGCCCCACCGATGACCGCGGCGCCGATCGCCTGCAGCTCCATCCCCTGCCCGTAGTTCGGCGAGCCGGAGTCGAGCCGAGCCGCCATCAGGACGCTCGCGATTCCGGCGGTCGTCCCCGCCAGCGTGAAGGCGACCATCCGCACGCGCCGTACGTTGATGCCGGAGTACCGGGCTGCGGACTCATTCCCCCCCACGGCGTAGATCGCCCGTCCGGGCGCGGTGTGATTGAGGAAGACGTAGGCGAGCGCGAAGCAGCCGAGAACATAGAAGATTGGCAGCGGGATCTCGAGGAAGGTGCCGTAGAAGATGAGCTCGAGATCGGGCGACACCGAGAAGATCGGGGCCCCGTTGTTGTAGAGGAACGACCAGCCCTTGAAGACACTCAGGGTGGCCAGCGTGACGATGAAGGAAGGGATGCGGCCGTAGGCGACCAGGAGTCCGTTGATCGCGCCGAGGCCCGAGCCGATCAGGATCGTCAGGACGATCGCGAGAGCGAGAGGCAGATGGCTCTCCGTGATCAACAGAGCCATCAGCATCGTCAGCAGCGCGATCATCGAGCCCGGAGACAGATCGATCCCTCCAGTCAGGATGACGATCGTCGACCCGATCGCCATGATCGCGACGATGGTGACCTGGAGCGCGACGTTCTGGAGGTTCTGGGTGTCGAGGAAGCGGTCGGTCGTGAGACTCACCACCGCGGACGCGAGGAGCAGGGCAGCGAGCGGCGCGATGAGCGACGCAGGGAGCAACCGCCGAAGCGAGTTCATGCCGCGGATCCCGACGCCAGGGCGATGAGTGAGACGTCCGTCAGGCGGTTTGCCGGCTCGATCGCGACGATCCGGCCGTCCCGCACGATCCCGACCCGATCGCTCATTGCGAGCAGCTCCGGGTAGTCGGAGCTGATCAGAAGAATGGCCACACCCTGCGAGGTCAGCGCGTTCATCAGGCGGTAGACCTCGATCTTGGCGCCGATGTCGATCCCTCGAGTGGGCTCGTCAAGGATCAACAGCGTCGAGCCCGAATGGACCCAGCGGGCGATCACGCACTTCTGCTGGTTACCCCCCGACAAGAGCTCAACGCTCATCGTCTCCGCGGCGGGGGTGATTCGGAGCCTGCGCAGGTACTCGCGGCCTATCCTGCGCTCCCGTTCGTGGCTCAGGAACGGGCCCTGGAGCAGCGCACTCATCCTTGAGACGGTGATGTTCGGAATCCCGGTGAAGTTGAAGAAGAGGCCGTCAGCCTTGCGGTCCTCGGTCACCAGGCCGACACCGGCGGCGATCGCATCCCGGGGGGACCGGAAACGCACGCTTGTGCCGTTCAATCGGATCGTCCCCGCCGTGACCGGATCGACGCCGAACAACGCTCGCGCGATCTCCGTCCGGCCTGACCCGATCATCCCGCCGAGCCCGAATACTTCTCCGCGTCGAACCGAGAACGTGGCCCCGTTCACACCGCCGGCGCTACCGAGGTCATGCACCTCGAGGAGCGGCTCGTCCGAGGCGTGAGGCTCCTTCGGAAAGTGCTCCTTCAGCTCCTCGCCGAGCATCAGTCGGACGACACCGCCGAGATCGAACTGCGAGGACGGCCCGGTCGCGACCAGCCGACCGTCCTTGAAGACCGTAATCCGGTCGGTCTGGTCGAGGAACTCCCTGAGCCGATGCGAGATGTAGACGACCGCCGTCCCGCGCGCCGCGAGCCGGTGGACGAGGTCGTGAAGACGGTCGACCTCGGGGAGGTCGAGGGCGGCGGTCGGCTCGTCGAGAATGAGGAGCCTCGCCTCGGTGGACACGGCCTTGGCGATCTCGACGAGCTGCTGCTCCGCCACGGACAGGGAACCGACCAGCGCGTCCGGGTCGACCTTGATGCCGAGCCCATCGAGGAGCTCGACGGCGCGGCGCCGCATCGTGTGCCAGTCGACGCGAACGCCACTTCGCGGCAGGCGACCCAGGAAGACGTTCTCCGCGACCGACAAGCTCCTGACGAGCGAGAACTCCTGGTAGATCACTGACACTCCGTGGCGTCGGGCCGCCATGGGATCCTGCAGGCGGACCGGGGCGCCGTCGAGGAGGATCTCGCCCGAGTCCGGTTGGTAGACCCCGGCAAGGATCTTGGCGAATGTCGACTTCCCGCTACCGTTCTCTCCGATCAGGGCATGGATCTCCCCAGCGTAGATGTCGAGGGAGACGTCATCGAGCGCGCGCACGCCCGGAAACGTCTTCGACAGGTTTCGGACCGCCCACGGCGGCCCGAAACCAGCCTCGCTCACGGAACGCCTCCCGCCTGAACGATCAGGGGCAGGTGTAGGTCTTCTGCGGCTTCGGGAACAGCTTCTCGGGATGGCACAGGATGCTCGCCGCGTTCTTCACGTCGACGATCCTTGTCGGCGTCTCCACGTAGCCGCCCCCGAACTTGCCGTTCAGGCAGTCGACGGTCACCTGCAGCGCCTGCTCGCCCATCACGAACGGGGTCGTGTCCACGGTGGCAATCACCTCGCCTGCCGCGATCGGCTCGAGTCCGGCGTTCGTGTCTCCATCGTTGCCGTACAGGACGAGGCCGGTCTTGCCAAGCGCTTTGGCCGCCTTCGCGGCTCCCGAGATCATGTAGTCGTTCGCCGCGAACACCACCTCGATGTCCGGGTGGGCCGTGAGCATGTCCGTGGCGGCCTTGTTGCCGCCGTCCACGTTCCACTGGCCGTCGACGCTCGCCACGACGGTGAAGCTCGCGTTGCCCTCGATCGCGTCGAGGAAGCCGCCGACTCGCTCTGTCGAGTGGTACCCGGGCTGACCCTCGATGATGCCGACGTTCACCGCTTTGCCGGCCAGCGCCGCGATCGCGTACTCGCCCAGCTTCTTCGTTCCGGCGCGCTGCTTGTACCCGACGACGCCCTGGACGGCCGTTGGGAACTTGGCGATGTCGGAGTTGACGATGACGATCGCGATGCCCTGATCGACGGCCCGCTTGACGAGTGGCCCTGCAGCGCCCTCGTCGTGGGTCGACAGGATGATTGCATCGACCTTCTGGCTGATCACATCCTGGATCATGCCCATCTGACCGTTGATGTCGGCCCCGCTCTGGGGGGCGAGCATGAAGGTCTCGGCGCCGAGCGTCGCGGCGTGCGACTTGATCCCCTCGCCGATCGCCATGTAGTACGGGAATTCGGTGGCGGGCGGCATGTAGGCGATCCTGGGCTTCGCCCCGGCCTTGTAGGTCAGGCCGGAACACGGTGCCTGCGACCCCTCTGCGAGCGGAGCGGGGGCCGCGTACGCGACGGCCGCGCCCCCGGCGCTCGCAGACGGGCTGGCCGGCGCGCCAGCGCCCGTACAGGCCGCCGCCCCTAGCGCGGCCGCGATCGATGCTGCAATCAGCTGGCGCCACCCGGCGCGCCTCACCCGGACGTCCATCGTTCTACTCCTCTCCTTTTCCGTCCTGCACTGCGTCGGTGTGGCCGGCGGCCTACTCCGACCAGGTCTCGAGCTGCGCCGTCATTCCGTTGTCGACGAACACGAGCGATCCGGTCATGTACGAGGCATCAGGGCTAGCCAGGAAGACCGCCACGCGCGCGATCTCTTCCGGCCGGCCGAGCCGACCGAGCAGCTGGCGCCCCTCGACCTGACGACGAGCGGCGTCGGGGTCCGGCGACCCGGCGAAGATCCCCCGGATCAACGGCGTGTCGACCCAGCCAGGGCAGATCGCATTGACCCGGACCCCCTCCTTCGCGAGGTCGATCGCGGCCGCGCGCGTGAGCGCGGCGACGCCTCCTTTCGACGCGGCGTAGGGGGCGGTACCCCCAACGTTCTGGACCGAATGAACCGACGCGATATTGACGATCGAGCCGTTCGTCGATCGAGCGAGGTGCGGCGCCGCGTGCTTGATGCCGAGGAACGGCCCGCGCAGGTTGACGGCGAGGGCACGGTCGAACTCCTCGACCGACGCCTCGGTGACCGATCGGTAGATGCCAACCGCCGCGTTGTTGATCAGCGTGTCGAGACCACCGAAGCTGGTCACCGCAGTCTCGATCGCTCTGATCACGGCATCCTCACGTGACACATCACAGTGCACGAAGATCGCCTGCCCACCCAACTCACGGAGCCCTCGCTCGGCAGCCTTGCCCCCGTCGTCGTCGACGTCCGCGAGGACCACAGCGGCTCCTTCGCGAACGAACTCCTGGGCGATCGCCTGGCCTATCCCGACGGCCCCCCCGGTGACGAGTGCGACGCGGTCCTGAAGACGAATCGGGTACCTCCTTCTCGACTCAGATGGCTTGTGCGAGGGCACCCGGTACGTATCCCAGCCCCATGGAGACGCGATCGGCGTGGCTCCGTACGAGTGGGGCAAGGGCTGTCATTCGTTCGCGGCTCATCCGGGTCGCCGGCGCCGTGAGACTCATCGCCGCGATCACGGCACCGGCGTGGTCACGGATGGGGGAGGCGACGCAGCGGATCTCCGGCTCGTGCTCGCCGTCGTCGGTGGCGTAGCCCCGCTCGCGGATGAGCTCGAGATCGCGTTCCAGGGCGTCGATGGTCGTGATCGTCGTCCGGGTGAACTCCCGGAGTCCTCGCGCCTGGATGACCTGTCGCAAGCTCTCGGCAGGCAGGTACGCGAGGAGCGCCTTGCCCACTGCTGTGCAGTGCGCCGGGGCACGCTTGCCGACGGCCGAGTACATCCGGATCGTCTGGGCGGACTCGACCTTGTCGATATAGACCACCTCCCCCTCATCGAGGATCCCGAGATGGACCGTTTCGTCCGTCTCCCGGGAGAGCTGGCGGATCTCGGGGAGCGCCTCGGGCCGCACGTCAAGGCTGCGAGCCACCTCGTTCGACAGCTCGAAGAGCTTCAGGCCGGCTCGGTACTCCTTTGTGGCGGGGTCCTGAGCCACGAGGCCGTGGTCGATCAGGGTGCTCAGGAGCCGGTGTGCGGTGGGCCGCACGAGTCCGGCCTGCGCCGCCGCCTGGCCGAGGGTGATGGGGCGACCGGAGCGGCACACGAGCTCGAGCAGCGAGAGCGCCCGTGAAACGGCCTGGACCGGAGATGCCCCTTCGGACCAGCCATTACGCATCGTGGAATGCGATGTCATCCTGGCGGAGTAATATCACGTCCAGATGGTCCCATACAAGATCATTTTACGTTGACACTCGGGACCGAACCACCCTAGGGTTCAGTATGGCGTTCCACGATACGAAATCGTAGAGGACCTGATGCGGCGGATCATCAACCAGGCCGAGCGACCCGACCCCGCCGTCCTCGATGGCTACCGCGAACTCCTGGCTCGCTACAGCCCGAGCTGCATCGTGAGCGATGTGATGGAGCGAGCTCGAACGCTTCACAGCGCCATCAAGCCGATCGCAAGGACGCGATTCGTCGGGAGTGCGTTGACCGTCCGCCTCTACCCCGGGGATCTCGTCGACTGCCTCGCGGCGCTCGAAGTGGCCGAGCCTGGAGATGTCATCGTGGTCGACGCCGCGGGCGAGACAGAGACCTCGGTCTGGGGCGGCTTGATGGCCGGCCTCTGCCTCAAGAAGGGCGTCGCCGGGGCGGTGGTCGACGGCGCGATCCGCGACGTGGACGAGATCCGCGACCTCGGCTTCGCGATCTTCTCGAGGGCTATCGTGCCGCGATCGACCCACTCCCCGTATTCCTTGCGCCTGGAACCCATCGAGATCAACGTCCCCATCAGCTGTGGGGGGACGATCGTCGAGCCGGGGGATGTCATCCTCGCCGACGAGATCGGGGTGGTCGCCGTGCCGAGCGGCGAGGCGAAGGACGTGCTCGAGCTGGCCATCGCGCAGGCAGAGCGCGAGGAAGCCACGCGCCGCCTGATCGCGGAGGGGAGATCAGTCGACGAGCTACTGGCCGAGTTCGGTCGGCTCTAGGAAAACCCGCCGCAACGCGGAGAACACGCATGACCGAACCGGGACTGGACCTGGTGGCCATCGGCGAGACGATGGTCCGTCTCATGGCCGAGCCCGGCACGACGCTCGAGCGCGCGTCGAGCCTTCGAGTCGAGGTCGCGGGCGCGGAGTCAAATGTCGCCATCGGCCTGGCCCGGCTCGGCCACCGCACCGCCTGGATGTCGCGACTGCCCGGCACCGCCCTCGGCAGGCTGGTCGCGAACCGCATCCGGGAGCACGGTGTCGATGTCTCCCGGATCAGGTGGGCCGATGGCGACGAGCGGGTCGGGCTCTACTTCTGGGAGGATGAAACTCCGCCGAGGGCCGGACGCGTGCTGTACGACCGCACCGGATCCGCCTTCTCAGTCGCCCGGCCGGATGACATCGACTGGGACTTTGCGCGGCTCGCGAGGCGGATGCACCTCACAGGGATCAGCGCCGCGCTTGGCCCCTCCGTGCGGCAGCTCCTTGAACGGGCCGTTACAGTCGCCGAGGAGTCCCACATCGACGTGGTGTTCGACGTCAACTATCGCGCGGCGCTCTGGACCGCCTCCGAAGCGGCAGAGGTCGTGGCGCGGATCGTCCCGCACGCCGCGATCGTCTTCTGCTCGAGTCGGGACGCCGCCGCGTTGTTCGGTATGGACGTTCCACCAGAGGACCAGGCCATCGGCTTGGCCGAGCGATTCGACACACCGCTCGTCGTGGTGACCTGCGGGACTGACGGTGCGGTCGCGTGGGACGGGTCGCTTCACCGAGCCGCCGCCATCCCCACAGTGATCGTGGATCCGGTCGGACGAGGCGACGCCTTCGTTGCGGGCTTCATCCACGGCCTGGACGGCGGCGACGTCGACCACGCGCTCCGCTGTGGCGTCGCCCTTGCAGCGCTCAAGCAGACATATCGCGGTGACGTGTCGTGGGCGACACGCGGCGACCTCGAGGCAGTCGTGCGGAACGAGGCGGTTCGGATCGAGCGATAGCGTGCACACGGGCGCGTCCAGGACACAGGAAGGGAGTAGAGGGAACAGATGATGCGGATCATTGACGCTCATCACCACCTTGGCCGCGGCTGCGTGTTCGACGGCTGGACGGCGACGCCGGACGAGATCCGGTCGGCACAGGACCGGAACGCGGTCGCCGCCACGATCGTCCAGCCCTGGCCCGGCGCGCTGCCCGACGCGAGATCGGTTCACGACGACATCGCTAAGTTCGCGAGCGACCAACCCGGCCGAGTGTTCGGGATGGCCAGTGTGAATCCCCACTACGGGACCGAGGCCGCGGCTCTCGAGATCCGTCGCTGCGTCCGCGAGCTCGGGTTCGTCGCCGTCAAGTGCCATACCATCGGGCACGCGCTGAACCCCAATGGTGCCGACGCCCAGGTGATCTTCGAGACCGCGCTGGACCTCGGCGTCCCAGTGATGGTCCACATCGCGTCCTTCGGCATCCCCCTGTCGGCCCCCGGGCACCTGATTCCGCTCGCCAAGCGTTATCCCGATCTGACCATCATCGCCGCGCACATGGGCGCCGCAAGCTTGAGTGGCGATGTCGTGTGGATCGCCGAAGAGCATCCGAATATCGTTCTCGAGACCTCGTGGGCGATGGGCCCCGACATCGCCTGGGCCGTCCAGACCCTCGGTGCTGACCGGGTGATGATCGGGACGGATCACCCCATGAACGTTGCGGTCGAGATCGCGAAGATCAGAGAGCTTCCACTGACCGACGAGGACAAGGCGCTCGTCCTGGGCGGGACCGCAGAGCGGGTCTTCCGGCTGGCCGTGTAGGAATTGCCGTCAGCACCGGCTTGCGGCGGCGTGACGTTCGGGCGGCCGAGGACCGCCCGCCTGAGAGTGATACATCATGGATGACGAGCCGCCGAGGACCGAGGACGAGGTGACCGTTCATGGGTGACCAGCCGCCCAGGCCGCCGATCCCTGAGCAGATCAGCTCCAGCGGCGTGATTGCGATCGCTCGCGGTCTCGGGCCTGAAGCGCTTCCTTCTGTCGCCGACGCACTGGCGGAGGCCGGCGTTCGGGCTGTCGAGGTGACCCTCAACAGCTCAGGCGCGTTCGCAGCCATCGAGGCACTTGCGCGCGATCTCGGCGTCCGACTGCTCGTTGGGGCCGGTACCGTTCTGACCGTCGACTCAGCGGCGCGCGCCGTGGACGCCGGTGCACGCTTCCTCGTGATGCCGCACGTGGACGTCGACCTCGTTCGCTGGGCGGCAATGCGGGGGATCGCCGCATTTCCCGGGGCCTTCAGCCCGACCGAGATCCTCCGTGGATGGTCCGCCGGGGCCACGGCCGTGAAGCTCTTCCCGGCGTCTGCCGTGGGACCGACGTTCGTCCGCGACCTTCGGGGTCCATTCCCTCAGATCCCGCTCATCCCGACCGGCGGCGTGACTGTGGAGTCTGCTCCCTTGTTCATCCGGGCCGGCGCGGTTGCGGTCGGCGTCGGAAGCTGGCTCACCGGACCCGATGAGGCGGCGGTCGTGCGGGCTCGGGCGCGATCGCTCATCGAGGCCGTCCGGCTCGCGCTCGAGGAACGCTGATCCGCCCAGGCGCGCGGACCTCGGAGTCTGTTGGAAGGACCTTGCAAGGCCGGTCGCGAGCCGCGGAGGCGTGCCCGTCCCGCGGGGTGCGATATGGCCACGGCGTGAGATGGACTCGGGCTCGCCCACACGGGCACCTGAGTCATCCCGGTTTCGGGATGGGCACCTGATTCGTTTTCGCATGGGCACCTGACTCACCTGATCTTTGGGCACCTGATTCTGGACGCCCGAATGAATGAGCATCTGATTATTTCGAGCACACCTAACATTTCGCCGAGGGGTCGACCTGTTCCTCGGCGCGAAGGCCGCCGAGGCCGCCTCGCCCAAGACGATCACCTGGTACCGGATGATCCTCGAGCGGGCCCACCCGCAGGCCCGTGTCGAGGAGGAGGAGGAGGAGGAGGAGGAGGATCGCCCTGTCGCGCACGGTTGCGAGCCCGAGCAGCCCGCAGATGCGCTAAGGACCGCCTCCGCGAGCTCGAACCTCCAACGTGATCGTCTCCCCCTTCTCCATGCCCGAGAAGGTGACAAATGCACTGGCCGCTTAGCGGGTGACAGATTCACTGGGCGTCCACAGAGACCTCCTCGACTCGTTGACAGGTGGGCGGCCCGTCCGTAGGCTGGATGAAATGGACGTCCGTTTCAATACCGATACACGTGACGGCTCCGCCACGGGAGCCGCGAAGACCCTGGTCAAGGCGCTCCGGATCCTCGGCAGCGTGGCCGCCCACCCCGAAGGACTCACGCTCTCCGACCTAAGCCGCATCTGCCGGTTGCCGAAACCAACGGCGCACCGGGTCCTCGGCGTGCTCGTTCAGGGCGGGATGCTGCGGCTCGAGGCTGACGGAGGCTACCGGCTCGGACCCGAGTGCTTGGTACTCGGTACCGCCTTTCTCGAGAACCTTGATCTCCGCGACCGGGCGCGGGATATCCTCTCCGACCTCGTGGGCCGGACCGGCGAGACCTGCCATCTCGGCGTGCTTGACGGCAAGCGCGTCGTCTACATCGAGAAGGTCGAGAGCCCGCATCCGATCCGTATGGCCTCTCGGGTGGGACGGACGAACCCGGCGCACTCGACGGGCATCGGTAAGGCCATGCTCGCCTTCTCGCCTGAGGAGCGGGTCGAGGCCATCATCGCTGCCGGACTCGAGCAACGGACACCCCGGACGATCACCGATCCCAGCCGCTTTCGGAGCGAGCTGGCCATGGTAGCCAAGCGTGGTTACGCGATCGACGATATCGAGAACGAGGAAGCAATCCGCTGCATCGCCGCACCTGTGTTCGACCACGAACACGCGGTCGTAGCCGGCATCAGCATCGCTGGCCCCGAGTACCGGCTGTCGCTCGGCCGGCTCGTCGAGATGGCCGACGACGTGCGCGAGGCGGCGCGGGAGCTGTCGAGGCGAGTTGGCTGTCCGGATGATGGCTCCGCGCCATGGGGCTCGCCGCGCCCTGCGCGGGGCGAGATCCTCGCCGGATCACAACGGCGGTGCTGACCCATCCTGACCCATGATCGACGACGGCTGACGTCGTCGCCGCTCAAGAGTCGGGAGCCACCTTCTGCGTCTCCCCGCACACGGATCCCGAGGATTGTGCGCTCGACCGTCGCGGCGGGCCTCCTGGCGATTCCTGGCGCGTTCACCGCCGGCGAGGTCGTGGCAGCCTGTCGGGCGGGGGCCGGCATGGTCCAAACTCGTCCCCAGCGACCCGGCGGGAGCGGCGTACCTCCGCGCGCTCCGCGATCCGCTGCCGGATGTGCCCTTCATCCCCACAGGTGGCATCCGCATCGATGCGGTGCCCGACTACCTGGCAGCAGGGGCCGTCGCCGTCGGGCTCGGCTCGAGCCTCGTGTCGGCGGAGGCGTCGCTCGAGGCGATCGGAGAACGAGCCGGCCGCGCCGTCGCCCTCGCCGGAGAGGCCCACGTCGCCTAAAGCGACCCACGCTTCGACCTTGACAGCAGTGTTCGCGACGCTAGACTTCTGCCAAGATTGGCAAGGTGTTCCAGTCCCGACCAATCGGCTCTCCGACTCTGACGCGACAACATCGCCCGTACCGTTCGCGGGAGCACGACTGGATCCTTGGCGGTGCCGGACCGGGCCGGGCCGTCCGGACACGCTGAGGAGCGAGAGGAGGAAGAGGTGGCTACGATGGACGAGCGGGAGCTATACGACCAGGCGCTCGCCGGGCGGCTGAGCCGCCGCGAGGTGCTCCAACGCGGCCTCGCACTGGGGTTGTCCTATCCGGCGATCGCGATCCTCGTCGCGGCCTGCGGAGTGCAGGCGCCCGGTGGATCGCCAGCCGGGTCGCCTCCCGGCAGCGGGAAGGCAAGCGTGATCCAGCTGGACTTCGCCGTCTGGAGCTACAGCATCGAAACGGTCCTTGAGAATATCAAGGCCTGGGAGGCGGAGAACCCGGGTACCACCGTCAAGCTGACGGACTACCCGT
This sequence comes from uncultured Chloroflexota bacterium, assembly GCA_964611555.1. GTDB lineage: Bacteria > Chloroflexota > Limnocylindria > P2-11E > P2-11E > GWC2-70-10. The sequence continues at coordinate 12,819 of CAZTAI010000002.1, forward strand.
GGAACGCCTACCGCGAGACGATGGTCCAGCGTTTCACCTCGAACACGGGGACCGACATCCTCTATAACGGTGGCGACTGGCTGCCCGAGTTCGCCAAGGCGGGGTGGGTCGTGCCCATCGAGGACAAGCTCGACTTCGCCAAGTACCGGGATCAGATCGTCGGCTACGCCCTGGCCGACATGACCTACAACGGCAAGGTGTACGGGCTGCCGTACTACGCCGACATCGTTTCGTTCATCTGGAATCCCACGGTCGCGAAGAAATACGGCGTTGACCGGGCCCCTGGGACCTGGGAGGAGGTGGCCGAGATGGCCACATCCATGCAGGGCAAGGGCCTCGACAAGCCGATCATCTGGGAGTTCGCGCAGACGCTGCCGACGAGCCTCGAGACGTTCACGGCCATGGTCATGAGTCGTGGCGGCGAACTCTTCGATGAGAACTACGACCCCATCTTCGAGGATTCCAGCAGCCCGGGCTTCCAGCAGCTTCAGTTCATGGCTGATTCGGTCAAGAACGGCTTCGCCGTCATCTCCCCACACGAAACGGAAGTCGCCAAGGCGATGAACACCGGCCAGAACGTGTTCACCGTGCTGTACAACTACAACCTGGCAGCAATGAACAACAAGGGCACGTCGCCCCTGGCCGGGCAATTCGAGCTGGCGATGATGCCGGGCAAGACTCACGAAACGCTCGGCTTCGCCAAGTTCTACAACATGACCAAGATGGCTGTGGACCGCGGTGCCGACGCTACGAAGGCGGCGGCGCGCTTCATCGAGAGTTTCGGCGGGGCGCCCGAGGGGGAGTACACGGTGGCCAAGCGCTGGGCCGTGGAGAAGGGGCTCGGCTTCGGCCAGCTGCCGCTGTTCGATGATGCAGACGTTCAGAAGTCGTACGCGACCTGGGTCGACGTGGCCAAGCTCAAGGAGCAGGAGAAGACTGCCCGGGCGAAGCGCCAGACGGTCTGGACCGGCATCTGGGGCGAAGCTATGCGGTTGGAGATGGGCAAGGCTCTCGTCGGAGAAGTGACTGTCGCCGATGCCCTCAAGGCCGCCGCCGACAAGGCGCGTGCACTGAAGCAGCAATACGGCGCCTGACCGCAGGGCCGATTCGAGCGAGGGGCGGACGCCTTGCCCCTGGCGGAGAACCAGTCCCGCCCCGGTCCTGCATGGCGCCGCCGCCGCGTCGGCCGATGGACGACTGAAAGGCGGAACGCGTGGTTCCTTGTCGCGCCCGCCCTCGCTCTCGTCGGGCTGTTCACGGTCTACCCGCTGGGTCACGCTCTGTGGACCAGTTTCCAGATTTCCTCGCCGCTCCTGCCGCCGTCGTTCGTCGGCCTCGGGAACTACGGGGAGGTTGTTGCGAGCGGCTACTTTCTGAAGGCCTTTCAGGTGACCACGGGCTTCACGCTCGTGACCGTCGTGCTGACGACCGTGACGGCCCTCGGGGCCGCCTCGGTGCTCCGGGAGGCCTTCCCGGGAAGCCGGCTGTTGCGACCAGTGACGTTGCTCCCCTGGGCAGTCCCGCTCGTCGTCAGCGGCGTGATGTGGAGATGGGTCTTCAATCCGCAGTGGGGCGCGCTGAATGCCATCCTCTACTCGGCCGGTTTGATCCGTGAGTACATCCCTTGGCTCAGCGACCCGGGTCTCGCCTTCGTTTCCGTCTCGATCGCTCACTCCTGGTCGCAGCTGCCGCTGGCGACCATCTTTCTCCTGGGAGCACTTCAGGCGATCCCGCGAGCTGAGTACGAGGCCGCGGCGATCGATGGCGCCGGCGTTCTGCAGCGGTTTCGCTATGTCACGATCCCGAACATCCGTACCATTCTCGTCCTCGTAGCGCTCTACCAGGTGCTCATTGGGCTCACGGCCTATGACATCACCTACTCGATGACGGCAGGCGGCCCCGGCACGGCCACGACTCTGATCAGTTACTTCACCTGGTCCGAGTCCTTCAAGCAGCTGAACTTCGGACACGGCGCCGCGCTTGCGGTGATGATCGCCGTCGTCTCCCTCGTGTTCATCGCGGGGATCCTGCGGGCGCTGCCGAGGGGCGCACTGTCCGAGGATCAGGCGTGAGCCGGCGCAGCCCGCTCGCCTGGGTGCTGTTGTACGTGGGCGCGGGCCTGCTCGGGCTGTTCACGCTCGCGCCGATCGCCCTCAGCCTGATCGCGAGTGTGACGCCGGATGCCGGCCTGCTCTCGTTCCCCCCGGACTGGTTCCGGTACGGCCTCACCACCGACAACTACAGGTACATCTTCACGGGCGAGATCCCGCAGTCGTTCATCGTCCGCGGCGACATCCGGAGCATGATCTCTGAAGAAATTCGCAATGTCCCCGGCGCTGTCGTGAACAGCTTCCGCGTCGCCCTCGTGGCCATGTTCCTCAACGTGGTGTTCGGTTCGATGGCCGCCTACGCCATCGCCCGGCTCCGCTGGCGTGGCCGAAACGCCGTCTTCAACTTCCTGTTGGGCAGCCGGCTCATCCCGGCCGTGGCACTCGCGCTGCCCTACTACGCCATCGTCCAGGGCCTCCGGCTGCTCGATAACCCGCTCTCGCTGATGCTGATCTACACCGTGCTTGCGTTGCCCTTGACGATCCTGCTGTTGACGGCGACGTTCCTTCGGATCCCCAGGGCGATCGAGGAGTCCGCCCAGCTCGACGGGCTAGGGCCGTTCCAGGTCCTGCTCCGGATCACGGTGCCGCTCGCCGCGCCGGGTGTCGTGGGCACGGCGCTCTTCGCCTTCATGCTCTCGTACAGCGAGTTCCTGTTCGCTCTCCTGCTGGCGACGCGCCAGGAGACCCGGACTCTTCCGGTGAGCCTGGCCAGCGTCTCGGTGAACCCGGACGTGTCGGTCGGCCTTCTGCATGCAGCCATCGTCATCGGGATCCTCCCGACGCTCCTTCTGGCGGTGCCCATCTGGCGGTTCATGGTCCAGGGGCTCTCCGAAGGGGCCGGGTAGCCGCGGCCTGGATCGGTGGACGCCGTCCGCCTTGGCCTGATCGGCGCGGGCGCCATGGGTCGTCTCCACGCCTCGGTCATCCGCGACTTGCCTGATGCGGAGCTGTTGGCCGTTGCGGAACCCGATGCCCGCGCGATTGACCTCATCCGGACCATCGTCCCGGATGCGCGCACCTACGACGACCATGCAGCAATGTTCCTGGATGAGTCGCTCGACGCCGTGGTCGTCGCGACCCCGGAGTCCCTCCATCGGGCGCCCGTGGAGGCCGCTGCTCGGCACGGCCTTCATGTGTTCGTGGAGAAACCGATGGCCCTTGACCCCGTCGATTGCGACGCGATGCTCGAGGCCTGCGGCGCCGCCGGCGTCCGTTTCATGGTGGGCTACATCTTGCGGTTCGAGCCCGCCTACGCGGCACTCCACGCGGCGGTCGAGGCCGGCCGGTTCGGACGCCCGGTCGCCATGTACGCACGACGCTGCGCGACGATCCAGGAGGCGCGCCGGCTCGGCGGACGAGTGTCGGCCCTCGAGTACATCGGTGTGCACGACATCGATCAGGTGCTCTGGCACCATGCCGCACCCGTCCGTCGCGTGAGCGCCCGCGCCGCGCGCGGGCGCGTCTGGGAGGAGCTCGGGACGCCCGACACCATCTGGACGACGATCGAGTTCGAGGATGGGGCGACCGCCGTCACCGAGGCCGGCTGGGCACTTCCAGAAGGGTGGGGCGGGTGGGCCCCACCGCCGGGCTGGGCGCCCTTCGGTGACGTACGCTTCGACCTGACCGGCACCGCGGGGTTCGGTTCGATCGACCTGCGTCAGATGAACCTGGTCGGGATCGACGATCATGGCTGGATGTTCCCGGAGACGCGACATTGGCCGCTGGTGGCGGGTGGTGTCGGCGGGGCGCTTCGAGCGGAGGTCGAGCACTTCGTGCGTTGCGTCCGCACCGGTCAGCGACCGCTGGTCGACGGCGACCAGGGCCGGGAGGTGACGCGCCTCCTCGCTATGGCCAGGCGGTCGCTGGCCGAAGACCGGGACGTCGCGTATCGGGAGTTGCTCGCATGGTGAGCTACCGTTGGGCTGAGCTGACCTGGCCGGAGATCGCCGCCGCCGTCGAGCGCGACCCGGTAGTCATCGTGCCTCTTGGATCGATCGAGCAACACGGGCCGCACCTCCCGCTATCCACAGATACGGACATCGGCCTCGCGCTCGCCGACGCGGCCGCCAAGATGGCCGATGGCCGCCGCATCCCTGTCATGGTCACGCCGCCGGTCTGGACGGGCTACTCGCCGCACCACATGGACTTCCCGGGCACCATCACCCTTGAGCCCGAGACCTTCATGGCCGTCGTCGGCGACGTCGCCGGGAGCCTGTACCGCCACGGTGTTCGGCATCTCCTGCTGCTGAACAGCCACGGCGGGAACATCTGGCTTGCCAAGGCGGCCGCCGACCGGATCGCCGTCCAAACTGGCCGGTCACCGATCGTCTGCACGTACTGGCATCTCATCGCCAACGAGGCGCAGGCTGGCCGCCGCTCACCACCCGGTGGGATGGGCCACGCCTGCGAGCTGGAGACCTCCCTGCAGCTCCGGCTCGATCCGGCACGGGTCCGGACCGACCGGCTGGCGCCGAGCGTCATCCCGCCCACGAGCCCCTACCACCACGTGGAGATGTTCGCGGCGAACCGCGTCGCGCTCTATAAGCCATTCAAGGAGTACTCGCCCTCGGGGGTCATCGGCGACCCGACACTCGCCACCCCCGAGCTGGGCGAACGGATCTTCCAAGCAACAGTGGAGGCGATCGTCGATGTCTGCGCCGAGATCCACCGTGGCCGCCTCTGAGCCGGCCGGCGCCGGCCGGAGCATCCCGCATCTCAAGCACTTCATCGCCGGGCAGTGGGTTGAGAGCGGGTCGGGCAGGACCTTCCCGGCCTTCAACCCCGCCACGGGCGAGATCATCGCCCACCTGGCCGAGGGGGACCGCGAGGACGCCGACCGGGCGATCGGCGCGGCGAATCGAGCGCGCGACACGATGCGCAGGATGAGCACCTGGGACCGCTCGCGTCTCTGCCGCCGCATCGCCGACGTCATGGAGACCCACCGCGACGAGCTGGCCCACTGGCTGAGCCTCGACCAGGGCAAGCCCCTGCACGGCGAAGCGCGCGCCGAGGTTGCCGCCGCCATCACCGGCTTCCAGGAGGCGGCCGAGCAGGTCAAGTGGCTCGAGAGCCAGGTCATCCCGGTCGAGGATCCCGCCAAGCGGGTTCTCACGTTCCGTCAAGCTCGCGGGGTCTACGCCGTGATCACGCCCTGGAACTTCCCGCTCAACATCCCGATCGAGTATCTCGGGCCAGGGCTGGCGACCGGCAACGCCATCGTCTGGGCGCCGGCGCCGACGACGTCGGTCATCGCCATCAAGCTGGCCGAGATGCTCCAGGAAGCGGACCTGCCGGCCGGTGCGGTCAACGTCGTGACGGGGCCGGGACCGATCGTGGGTGACCAGATCGTCGCGAGCCGCGGCACGGACGCCGTGGGTTTTACGGGCTCGAGCGCGACCGGAGAGGCCGTCGCCCGTCGGGCCGCCGGGAAACCCGTCCTGATGGAGCTCGGTGGCAACGGTCCGACGATCATCTGCGACGACGCCGACCTCGAGCGAGCCGCCCAGGCGACAGCCTTCGGCGCCTTCTTCAACGCCGGCCAGGTCTGCTCGGCAGCCGGGCGCGTCCTCGTCCCCGAGCGGCTCCAGGAGCCCTTCGCCGAGCTCCTCGCCGGACACGCCCGTGAGATCCGCCTCGGAGACCCCTTCGACGAGGCCACGACCATGGGCCCGCTGAACAATCCGGCGGTTGCGGAGAAGGTCGACCGTCACCTCAGGGATGGCCTCGAGCTGGGCGCTCGGGTCGTTGCAGGCGGCGGGCGGGCATCCGGGCTCGGATCGGACCTCTTCTATCACCCTACGGTCCTCGTCGAGGTTCCGCCCGAGAGCGCGCTGGGCCGCGAGGAGACATTCGGGCCGGTCGCCCCGATCATCCCGTTCCGGGACGACGACGATGCGATGCGGATCGCCAACGGCGGCGAGCTGGGCCTGGTCGCAGCCGTCTTCACCTCGAACATGAAACGCGCCTGGTGGTTCGCCGAGAATCTCCGGGCCGGGCTCGTCAACATCAACGAGCACTCGAACTACTGGGAGCTGCACATTCCCTTCGGTGGCGTCGCAGGGAAACGGAGTGGCGTGGGCCGCGTCGGTGGCAAGCACGCGCTGATGGAGATGACCGATCTGCGCACCGTGGCCTTCGACCTGCGCTGAGGATCCAGACAAGGCGCAGACCGCCCGGTCGACCGGCCGAGATCCTGTCGCTGCCCGAAGTCGGTCATCCCCGCGCTCGCCGCGGGGTCACGTTGAGGAGAATTCTTGAGCAAGGAGGCCGTCTTCACCCCCAACGCCCCTCGCCCGGTGGCCTCGTACTCACAGGCCGTCCGCAAGGCCAACATCCTGGTCATGCCCGGCCAAGGAGGCTTCGACGCCACCACCGACAAGCTGGTCGGTCCGGAGGTCGAGGAGCAGACCCGCCGGACCCTCCGCAACCTGCGACTCGTGGCGGGCAAGAACGGATCCCGGTCCAGCACCTGGCCCTCGATGAACCGTCCGACGTCCCGGGTGGCATCGCCCACGGAACCGATCGTCCCGATTGTTCAATGCATTTCTCCTGTGATCGCGTCCTGCTGAGCTGCCGCCGTCGATGCCAGCCTCGGATCGAGGGTTATCAGGCCGCCAGGAAACGACTCGTCGAGCGGATAGATTGGTCGCCGGACGTTGCGGTACTGGAAGCGCCTGGGGTCGGGATTGGTAATGCCCGGGGTATCGACCTCGATGATCGACCCGGCCACACGTTCGATGACCTCGAATCTGTGGCGAAAGACCGCCGCGGACTGGACGACGACGATCCGCTTCTCGCGGGGCTCCACCCCGTAGCGCCGGAAGTACTCGGGACCGATCTGGCTCGTGGGATGTTGGGTAAGGATGACGTCCGTCGCGCCGCATCGGACGACGGCGACACGTCCCGGGTCGGCGAAGAGGTCCGTCCCGGATTCTGCTCGTTCGGCCAGGAATTGGACCCGCCCGCCGATCTGGCATGGGTCGCCGTTCGAAGGCTCGAAATGTCCGCCGACAGCCAGGTCGATCCTGGCACCGACCCCGGCCTCAATACAGGCGGCGACCGCCGCCGGATCTCGAATGAACAGCGCAGCGTCCGGCCAATCGTGAGCGATGAACTCTGTCAGTATCGCAGTCCCGTCTCCGGGGCTGCCACCCGCGGCGTTATTGCCCTCGTCGGCCAGCACCACGGGCCAGGCCTCAGTCCTGAGGGCGCGCTCCACGGCCTCGGCCGGCGGGGTCATCACGAGAGACGTGTCAAAACCCCGCCGAAGTCGCCAGGCGAGCTCCGCCAGTTCGTTGGCATAGTCGGCCGCCAGCTCAGGCGCACCATCCGTGTGGACGAGGATCGATATGCCCGCCTCGGGGACGTCGGCGTCGCCGAATCCGGCATTGATCGAGATGTTCACTACCCGCGGGTCGCGTTCGAGCTCAGCTGCCCGTTGCGACAGCCAGAACAGGGGCGGCTTGATGAGCGCAAGCGGCGCCTCGGTGAGGCTCATGAGCCCACCCTTGAGGAGGATCGGCGGTCTGCGGATGGCGGCCGTCGAATGGATCTCGGCCCGGAGCAGGCGAGCGATCACGGAGGCCGCCTCAACACCCCGCTCCACCATGTCGAGGTGCGGGGTCGTCTTGTAGGCGATCGCGACATCGGCGAAGTCGAGCCATCGCGGACCGACGTTGCCATGGGCATCGTTGACAGTGACGATCGGACGGTCAGGGCCGACTGCCGCCCGGATACGACGGAGCAACTCGGTCTCTGGATCGGCGAATGTCTCGCTCGCCCCCGCCCCGTGGAGGTGGAGGAGAACCGCATCCGGATGCGACGCCCGAATCGACGTCTCCAATTGCTCGGCCGCCCACTCAAATGCGTCCTTCGTGATGATGCCCGTGAACGGCCCCGCGGAGGCGAAGAACGCCGGCACGACGTCGAGCCCTTGGTCGCGGAGCCCCGAGGCGAAGCCGCTCAGAACAGGCTGTGCTCCGTCGAAGGCTTCGTCCATCTCGCCGATCCAGGTGCGCCCGGGCCGCTCTTCAAAGGACGACCGTGAGGTCGGCAGCGGATTGAAGGTGTTCGTTTCGTGCCAGAGCCCCCCGACGGCCACCCGCATCGGTCAGCCGGGAACGGGCGTCGCGGTGCGGCGCAGCGCAGCGGCGACCCGTTCGATCGTGGTCTCGATGTCCGCGTCCGTATGGGCCGTCGACACGTACCACATGCCTCGCTGGAGGCAGAGAATGCCGTCGTAGAGGACGGCCTCGGCGAATCGCCCGTATGCGGCCCCGTCAACCTTGATGAAGTCGCGGTAGTCCCGTAGGGGACGATCGCTGCCGAAGCTGACCGTGAACGCCGGACCGATGCCGTCCGCCGTCGCCTCGATCCCGGCCGAACGGGCCGCGTCGAGGATCCCATCGCGGAGTCGATCCCCGAGCCGGCTCAGCCGCTCGTAGACCGCCCCGCCGTCGGCACTGAGTTCGGCCAGCGTCGCATTTGCCGCGGCGAGGGCTATCGGACTGCCGTTGAACGTTCCCGCGTGGATCACCTCGCGGGTGGCGACGAGCTCCATGATCGAGCGCTTGCCGGCCACGGCGCTGATGGGGAAACCTCCGCCCAGTGCCTTCCCGAAGATTGCCAGGTCGGGCACCACCCCGAACCGCTCCTGGGCGCCTCCGAGGGCGACCCGGAAGCCGGTGATCACTTCATCGAAGATGAGGGCCACCCCGTACCGATCGCACAGAGAACGCAGTCCCTCGAGATATCCGGGCAGTGGTGTGATCCCGCCCGAGTTGCACATGACGGGCTCGGTCAGGATCGCTGCGATCTCTCCGGATCGCGCGCGCAGGACCTGCTCGACGAGCTCGAGGTCGTTCCACGGCAGGACGATCGCCTCCTGAACCGCCGAATCGAGCTGCCCCCGACCCATCGGCACGGGCGTGGGCTGGTCTCGTGGTCCAAGCTGGTCCTCTGTTCCCCGGTAGCTGACGAGGACGTTGTCAAGCCAGCCGTGATAGTGGCCCTCGAACTTGATGAAGCGCCGACGCCCGGTTACGGCGCGGGCGAGCCTGAGCGCGACCTGGACGGCTTCGGTCCCGGTAGTGCTGAAAACGACCAGGTCGGCACAGGCAACAAGTTCGTGGATTCGTTCGGCAACCTGCGGCTCCAACTCGTGCTGAGCGCCGTATGCCTGGCCCCGTGCGAGCTGCTGAGAGACGGCTTCGAGGACTCGCGGGTGGCTGTGACCGAGGATCGTCGGGCCGAATGCCAGCGTGTAGTCGATGAATTCGTTTCCGTCGACATCGACTAGACGCGAGCCGAAACCACGGTCGAAGTACAGGGGCAGCGGCTTGGCGTCGGCGCGCATCATCGTGCTCACGCCCCCGGCAAGATGGCGGCGCGCACGCTCGTAGAGGACGCGTGATCGCTCGAAGTTCACAGCGTCGTCTCCACTCTGGGCTCGACGTCAATGACGATGGTCTTGAGCTGGCTGAGCTCCTGGATCGTGAAGCGCCCTCCGAGTCTGCCGAGCCCGCTGCGCTTGCCCGCATAGCCTCCGAATGGCGTGTGGGGCTGCCAGTAAGTGGGGCACTCGTTCACGTTGACGATGCCGCTCTGCAAGCGCTCCGCGTAGTAGTAGGCTCGGGCGAGATCGCGCGTGAAGATGGCCGAGACGAGCCCAAGCTCGCCCGCGTTCGCGAGCTCGATCGCCTGTTCATCGGTGCTGAACGTCAGGACGGGTGCGACCGGACCGAAGGTCTCGTACTCGCTGATGAGCATCTCGGGAGTCACCTCGTCGATCACTGTCGGTTCGTAGTAGAGCGTCGTCGGGAAGCCCGGCGCGCGGCGGCCGCCAGCCAGGATCCTTGCTCCCCGGCTCACTGCGTCTTGAAGGTGATCGTCGACCTTGCGCGCGGTCGCCTCGTTGTTGAGCGGGCCCATGGTCGAGGCCGGATCGAGCGAAGGCCCGAGGTGCACCCGCGCTGCACGCTCGACCAGTCCTTGGACGAACGCGTCATGGACTGACTCGTGAACCAGGATCCGCTCGGTCGAATCACAGATCTGTCCGGCGTTAGAGAAACAGCCGAAGGCAACCCGATCGATCGCGCGGTCGAGGTCCGCGTCTGCCGCGACGATCGCCGGGCCGTTGCCCCCGAGCTCGAGCAGGAGCTTCCGAGTGCCCGCCTGAGCCGCGATCGCCTCGCCCGTGGACGAGCTTCCGGTCGCCCCGATGGCCGTCACCGTCCGGTCCTTCGTGAGCTCGCGCGCGATGACTGCGCCTGCGCCGAGGACGAGGTTGATGACACCCGCCGGGAGGCCGGCGTCGATCGCGCACTCCAGGAGGCGGACGGCGATGATCGGTGTGTTGCGCGCCGGCTTCCAGACGACCGTATTACCCGCGGCGAGGTTGGCGGCAAGGTACTCGGACGGGATCGCGAGGGGGAAGTTCCAGGGGGTGATCACACCGACCACTCCGAGGGGCTCCCGGACCACGTAGATCCGCTTGGCAGGATCGAGCGACGGCAGGGCCTCGCCGCTCAGACGCTTCACATCTTCGGCGGCGTCGTGGAACATCTCCGCCGCGACGCTCACTTCATCGCGCGCCTCCGCCAGCGGCTTGCCCTGCTCGCTCGAGAGGTCCGCCGCCATACTTTCCCGCCGGCGCATCAGCTCGTCTCCGATCGCATGGCAGAGACGCGCACGCTCGGCAATCGACGATCGCCGATAGGTGTGCGAAGCAGTGCCGGCCGCGACGATGGCCTGCCGGACGTCGCCCGGGGTGGCCGCGCGGGCCCGGGCCAGGAGCTCGCCCGTGGCCGGGCTTTGCACCGGGAACTCCTCCCCATGAGCGGCGGTCCACCGGCCACCGGTCCAGGGCCGCAGGGTGAGGGTTCCGGGCGCGCGGGGCGGGGTCTGGATGTTCATCGAGCTGACTCCTGCTCATCTGACTCCCGGTCTGACGGGTGACCAATCCCGGGTCGTAGGTAGCCGAGCTGTTCGGAGACGAGCCGCGCCGCTTCCTGGGCCGCGCCTCCCAGCTCCGGCAGGCGCTCGAGCGTCATCCGGCTTGCGGGGCCAGAGATGCTGATGCCGGCGACCACGTCGCCGCCGTGACTGAGCACGGAAGCGGCGACGCAGCGCGCTCCGGGTTCATTCTCCTCATCATCGGCCGCATACCCTCGCTCGCGCGCTGTCCGGAGCTCCGCGAGGAAACGCGCCTGATCGCCGATGGTTCGGGCCGTCTTTGGATGCAGCCCGAACCGCCGGATGTGGTCCACGACGAAGGCCTCGGACTCCGAGGCCAGCATCGCCTTGCCGAGCGCTGTCGAGTGCAGATCGTCCGTCGAGCCGACGCTTGCGGCCATGCGGAGGCTCTGGGGGCTCTCCAGAATGTCGATGTAGGCGATGCGCCCGTCGACTCGAACGGCCAGATTGACCGTTTCGCCGGACCGCTCCTGAAGCTGCTCGAGGAAGGGGCGCGCGATCGCGCGGAGATCGAGCCCGGCCGAGACGCGGCCACTCAGGTGGATGAGCTTGAGGCCGAGCCCGTAGCGGCCGGTATCACGGTCGCGCTGAACGTACCCCCGCCGTTCCAGGTTCGTCAGGATTCGGAAGGCCGTGACCTTGTGCAGGCCAGCCAGGGCGGCCACCTCGCTCTGACCGAGGCTGGGCCGGTCGGCCAACAGCTCGAGGACGTCGAGGGCACGACTCAGCGCCGCGATCTCGTAGGAGCGGCGATCGGCCGAATCCCTGGAACGGACGGCGGCACGCGACCGTGCGGCAGGACGCCCCGCCGAGCCTGTTCGAAGGTCGGTGCGTTCAGTGTCAATCAACCTGTGTGCCCTCCTTGATTGGCAGTGGCAGGCCGCGGAACACGGCCAGAAAGTCGACAAGCCTTGAGGCGGACGTCTCGAGGATCCGCTCGCCGAGCTCGGCACTTGCGCTTGACGGGTCGCCGTAGATCCCGGACGGCGATTCGAGACTCGGGTCGGGAGGCATCAGCGCGACGCCGGCGAATTCTGGAGGCAGAAGCGAACGAGCCGGCGATCCGGAGGGTGGATCGGCGAGGGCCGCGACGAGCTGCGGGCGAAGGGCGAGCTGGAGGGAGGTCTCGATTTCGCCGGCGTGGCCAATCCGTCCGCCGTCGGTCGTGCTCTCCCGCCTCATGACGTCCTCGGCGAAGCTCCAGTAGCTGGCCCCTGCCGCTCTGATCCCGCGGCTCGCAAGGCGGACGGTGACGTTGTGCATCACTCCGACGTTGCCGGCATGGCCGTTCAGGATCATGACCCGGAGAAAGCCGTCCCGAGCAATGCTCATGCACACATCCCACAGCAGATTTTCGAGCGTCTGGGGCGCGAGAGCGATCGTGCCGCCGAAAGGCATCCAGTACTCGGATACGCCCCACCAAACGCAGGGCGCGACAACGACTGGAAACGGGGCGGCTGCGGCTGCACGGAGTGCGACCGCTTCGACCGTATGGGAATCCGTGTCGACGGGCAGGTGGGGACCGTGCTGCTCAACCGAACCGATCGGCACAACGACGACGGCGCCCTCGGTAGCAAGGGCCGCCAAGGCCTCCCGGGTCTGGGTCTGCCACTGAATGGCCCTAACTGGCATCTGCGACCTCGAATTCGGACAGGCGGATCGTTCGGCGCTCGGTTGCCGAACGCTCCATCGCGAGGGACAGCCGGAGGGCTTCGATCCCATCCTGCAGGGTGATGATGGGCTGCACATCTCGGCGGATGCAGTCGAGGAAATGGCGAACCTCGTTCGCCAGGGCTCCACCGGGTACTCCCCAAACATCCGTCCAGAAGGTCACATCCAGGGCGGGATGGAGCGCTGTCGAGGCCGACTCACTCCAGACCTCGAGCCCCGTCAGCCCCTGCTCGATCCGCAGCCATCCCTTGGCGCCGGTGACAGTCAACCCGCTCGTCGGCGCCCGCACGGCGGCCGGCGGGATGTGCCAGCCGAGCTCGGCCGAGGCCAGGACACCGTTGGCGAACTCGACCACGGCGACGTACAGGTCATCCACGTCGTAGCCGGCCTCGCGAAGCCTTCCCTCCCGCCGGGCGGCGTAGATCGTGGTCGCCTCGGCCGCCGCGAACCAACGAAGGATGTCGAGGTCGTGGACACCGTAGTAGAGGGGAATCGTCGTCCGCCCACGGAGAACGTCCTGGTCGAGGATGTTGCCGACCCGCCGGCTCGAGATGCTGACGACCTCTCCAAGGTCGCCCGACTCAACGATCTGGCGTGCGGCGGCCCAGCGCGGCTCGAACCGGAGCAGGTGGCCGACCATCGCCAGGGCGCCGTGAGACGCAGCGGCCGCGGCGATCTCGGCGGCCGCTCCGAGCGAGTGCGCGACAGGTTTCTCGATGAGCACCGGCTTGCCTGCCTGGAGTGCAGCGACCGCCGCTTCCGTGTGCTGGTCCTCGGGTGTGCACACGAACACGGCGTCGACCTGAGGAGATGCAGCGAGCTCCGTGGCTTCCCCGAAGATCACTGCTCCCGTCGCCTGCGCCACCTCCGCAGCCACCTCCGACCGAACGTCGCAGACAGCCCGGAGCTCGACGCCTTCGAGCCGGCTCAGAACGTGGACGTATCGACGTCCCATGAAGCCGAGACCGATGACCCCGACGCGGATGTTCACCGGACGGCACCCACCACGGAGGACCTCGCCGTCGGGCCCATCTGAGCCAGGGTCCGTTCGTGCATCTGGGCCGCCTCTGCCCTCGTGGCGTTTGGACCCGCGAGTGCATAGTGGCAGGCGGCCATGTGGCCAGGGATCCACTCCCTGAGGGCCGGCCTGTCCGTCCGGCAACGCGCCTGCGCGATCGGGCAGCGGGGGTGGAACTTGCAGCCCGGGGGTGGGTTGCCCGGATCCGGCGGCTCCCCTTCAAGCTTGACCGGAGTCTGGCCATTCGTGCGCAGCGACGGCACGGCGGAGAGGAGCGCCCGGGTGTACGGGTGCAGGGCGCGGCTGTAAACCTCGTCGGCCGAACCGATCTCGACGATCTCACCGAGGTACATCACCGCGATCCGGTGGCTCATGTACTTCACGACCCCGAGGTCGTGCGAGACGAACAGATAGGTCAGCCCGTGTCGTTCCTGGAGATCCTTGAGAAGGTTGAGGATCTGGGCCTGGACCGAGACGTCGAGCGACGAGACCGCCTCATCGGCGACCAGGAGGGACGGCTCGACCGATAGCGCCCGCGCAATCCCGATTCGCTGACGCTGGCCGCCACTGAACTGGTAGGGGAACCGGGAAGCCGTTTCGGGCTTGAGGCCGACGTCGTCGAGCAAGCGCGCCACACGCTCGTGGACCAGGCGACGATCGCCGATTCGGTGGATGAGCAGGGGGTCCGCGACGATGTCGCGCACGCGCATCCGAGGTGGAAGCGAGGTATATGGGTCCTGGAAGACGATCTGGGCCCTCCGCCGCAATCGACCGGCGCTCCGCTCGTTGAGGAGTTCGCCGCCGAAGAAGACCTCCCCGCTGGTGAGCGGCTCCAGGAAGAGAAGCGTCTTAGCCAGGGTCGACTTCCCGGAGCCGCTCTCGCCCACGAGTCCGAGCGTCTCCCCTTCATCGATCGTGAACGAGACGCCATCCACGGCCCGGACGACACGGGGGGCGCGTCCGAACAAGCCCGGACGAGTCACAAACTGCTTGGTCAGGTTCCGGACCTCGACCAGCGGCGCCATGTCAGGCGACCTCGACCGCGGCCGGGGCGCGCAAATGGCAGGCGGACTCATGGTTTGGACCCACCACGAACCGCGGCGGATTCACCTCGCGACAGACCGCCATGACGAACGGGCAGCGCGCTGCGAACGGACATCCCGAAGGAACCGCTGCGGGGTCGGGCGGATCGCCCGGGATGGCCCGGAGGCGTGCGCCTGCGGGCACTTCCGCGCGGGGCACCGAACTGAGGAGCGCTTCCGTGTAGGGGTGCTGTGGGTTGTGGATCACCGCGTCGGGCGGGCCGATCTCGGCCACCTGGCCGGCGTACATGACGACGATGACGTCGGCGAACTGAGCCACGAGGGCGATGTCGTGGGTGATGAGGATGATGCTCGTGCCGTAGTCCCGCTTGATCGCTTCGAGTCGGCCCAGGATCTCCGCCTGGGTGGTGACGTCGAGGGCGGTCGTTGGCTCGTCGGCGATCAACAGATCGGGTCTCGGTGCCATCGCCAGGGCGATCATCGCCCGCTGGTTCATTCCGCCGCTCAGCTGGAACGAATAGGCCCGCAGGACGCGCTCGGGATCGCCGATCCCGACGTCGAGCAGCGAATTCCGAGCGGTCGTGCGCACCGATGCCCCGGTCGGACCGCGATGGCGACGGAGGGTTTCCCTGAGCTGGGATCCGATCGTCATGACAGGATTGAGCGCGGCTGTCGGGTTCTGGGGGATCATCCCGATCCGCTTGCCTCTGAGCGATGCCATCTCGCGATTGCCGATCCGGGTGACGTCGCGGCCGTCGAACAGGATTTGACCGGAGGTGACGCGCCCGGGAGAGTCCAGAAGCTGGATGATCGACAGGCCAGTGACGGACTTGCCGGACCCGCTCTCCCCGACGATCCCGAGCGCCTCACCCCGAGCGAGATCGAAGCTCACCCCACGGACGGCGCGGACGACCCGGTCCTCCAGAGGGAACTCGGTCGTCAGGTCGCGGACCCGCAGGAGAGGCGCCGCGTCGCCGCTCTCAGACTGGACGGGGCTTTGGAGCGGGAAGCGCCGGAAGCCGGTCCGAGCGAGCTTGGGGTCGAACAGGTCTGCCAGACCATCGGCCGTGAGATTGATGCTCAGGACGGTCAAGAGGATCGCCAAGCCGGGGAGGATCGGCAGCCAGGGGGTGACGATCATGAACTGCTTGCCCTCGGCGAGGATCGAGCCCCACGACGGGGTGGGTGGTGCCAGACCGAGCCCGAGGAAGCTCAGCATCGACTCGATGATCACGAGGAACCCAATGTCGAGCAGCGCGATCACGGGCACGATCTGCCAGACATTGGGCAGGATGTAGCGCAGGACGCGTCGCGGCGCGGACGCACCGACTGCCCGCGCGGCGGTGACGTAGTCCTTCCCCTTCTCGGCGAGGACGCGGCTGCGGACGACCCGCGCATAGATGATCCAGCTGGGGATGCCGAGCACGAGAATGAGATGAAGGAGGGTGCGATTCGGCGACGTACCGAGGATAGCAATCGCAAGGAGCACGAACGGGAACGCCAGTTGGACGTCGCCGAGGCGCATGAGGACCGTGTCGACACGCCCCCCGAGAAAGCCGCTGACGAGGCCGATCGCGAGGCCCAGCAACGACCCCAGCAGGGCGGCGAGCGAACTGATCAGGAGCGAGTTGCGAGCACCATGGAGCAGCCGGCTTGCGACATCGCGACCGAGGGCGTCGGTGCCGAGGAAATGGTCCGGGCTGGCGCCCGCGACCCAGATCGGCGGCCGCAGGCCGATCGCAGTGTTCTGTTCGAACGGATCGTGCGGCCACAGGACCGGGCCGACGCTCGCTCCGGTCAGCACGACCACGACCCCGATGAGACCGAGGACGGACGCCGGGCGACGACGCAGCACGCGGACCGCGCCACGCCAGCCGGCCACGCGTGCAATCGGAGCGACCGGGGCGGCCTCAGGGTGGACGACCGCGTCGAGCACTGGGCTCAGTACCGGATTCGCGGATCGAGCGCCGCATAGACGAGATCGACCACGAAGTTCACCAACACGAACACGAGGGCGACGGTGAGCACCGCGCCCTGGATCATCGGAAAGTCACGACTCTGGATCGATTCGAGGGTCAGCTTGCCGATCCCGGGCCAGTTGAAGATGGACTCGACGACGTAGGCTCCCCCGAGCACGAACCCGGCCTGCAGTCCTATCAGCGTGATCAACGGGACCGCGGCGACCTTGAGGACATGGGAGAAGATCACCTGACGCTCGGACAGGCCGCGCGCCCGGGCAGCCCGCACGAAGTCCTCACCTAGCGACTCGAGGAACGACTGGCGAACCGCACGGATGAGAAGTGGCGTCAGCGTGATCGCCAGCGTCGCGACTGGGAGGATCAGGCTCTGGGGCCCAACGAAGTCGATCGCCGGCAGGACACGGAGCTGGATCGCGAAGAAGAGCACGAGAACGACCCCGAGCCAGAAGCTCGGTGTCGACTGGCCCACAGCCACGAAGACCAGGATCACCCGGTCGAGCAAGCTGTTCGGTCGGAGTGCGGCCGCGATGCCAGCGATCAGGCCGATGATCGACGCGACGGCCATCGTGACCGCGCCAAGCAAGAGCGTGTTCGGGAGAGCCGCGACGAGCGACTCGAGCACCGGGCGACCGCCTCGAAACGACGTCCCGAAGTCGCCTGTGGCGAGCCCCAGCACGTAGTTCTGGTACTGGACGAGGATCGGCTTGTCCGTACCGATCCGCTCGCGGACCTGCTGGATGATCAACTCGGGCGTGCCCGGAGGCTCGAGCAGGCGCGCGGGGTCGCCTGCCGTCAAGCGCAGAACGAAGAAAGTCAGTGTGACGACGCCGACGACAACGAGCGCCATCTGGGCGCTGCGGCGGAGGACATACCACGCCATATGTCGAGCCTCTATTCAGCGCCGGCCCATCGCGGCGATGCCCTCGGGTCCCCTTAGCTCAGGGACGCACTGAGACCATCAACCCCCCAGCCGGGCCGGATAGAAGTGCGTGGCGAAGGTCGGCAAAACTCGGAGACCCTGGAGCTTCTTGTTGTGGGCAATCGTGAAATCACTGTTGTAGAGCGGAATGTGGGGGATCTTCTGCCACAGGTATTTCTGGAGTTCAGAGTAGATCGCGGCCCGCTTTGAATCATCGGCCGCCGCCACCCCCATTTCGATCAGTTCGTCGACTTTTGGATCCCCATCGCCCCACGGTCCCGGTGTGTGGAGCAGGAAGTGGACCGCCGAATCGGGATCACCGTCGCTGCTCCAGCTCAGGTGGTATGCCTTGCCGGTTCCTGTCGTACTGAAGATGTCACCGACAACACCGGCCACGTCGGTAAGGACGATCTTCGGCTTGAGGCCGACCTTCTGCATGCTGTCGGCGATCGCCTCGATGACCTCCTTGCCTCGCGGCAGGAAACCCGTGGCCCCCCACAGCTCGAACTCCGGCCCGCCGTCGGGCATCCCGGCTGCCTGGAGGGCGGCTTTTGCCTTCGCCTCGTCGAAGGTGTAGGCGGGCTGCTGTGGCTCGTGGAACCGGGTGAGCTCGGGCAGGAAGCTTGTGGCGATCTTGCTCTCGCCCTGCACGAGATCGCGCACCAGCGCCTCCCGGTCGATCGACCAGGCGACGGCTTCGCGAAACTTCGGATTGTCGAATGGCGCCCCGCGTCCGGGCTTGATCCACAGGTTCACGTTCTCGATCCCGGTCGTCGAGAGTAGCGCCAGGTCAGGCGATCCGCCGATGACCTGGAGATGTTCGGGCGGGACCCGGTCGATCACGTGTGCCTGGCCGGCGAGAAGTGCGCTGAGTCGCGTCTGCGGGTCCTGGATGAACTCCCAGATCAACTCCTTGATGGCCGGCGCTCCACGCCAGTAGCCGGTGAAGGCCTCCATCGTCTTGCGGTCCTTCTCGTCCTTTGCGACACGGAAGGGCCCGGTGCCGTTCGGCTTCGTCTTGATCTGGTCTTCGCCCTTGGCGATGTCAGCCGCCGAATAGATGTAGGCCAACCGGGCCAGCTGTCCGAGGAGCGGCGCATAGGGATCCTTCGACTTGAGGCGGACCGTCATCGGGTTGACGATCTCGACGGTCGTGGGCGTCCAACCCTCGGAGAGCACCGTCTTGGTGTCCGTCGCGCCCGAGGCGAGCTCGATCGAAGCCTTGACGTCCTCGGCGCTGAAGTCCTTGCCGTCGTGGAACTTCACGCCCTCCTGGAGCTCGAACTCCCACGTAAGCAAGTCGATCTGCTTCCAGGACTTGGCCAGGCCCGGCGTGAACTGGCTGACGTCCTCGCTTTCGACCTCGACCAGGTGGTCGAAGACCTGCTGCCCGATCCTGATCGCGATCTGGGCAGACGTCTGGTACATGTGCCAGTCGGCCCAGAAGGTCTCCGCCACCAAGAAGCGCACACTGCCCGTTGGCTCAATCGGCGGTGGGGATCCGCCGGGGGAGGGCGAGGCACCGACGATCGCCGTCGCCGTGGGCGAAAGCGATGGCGTCTGAGCGCCGCAGGCCGCCAGGAATGCCGCGGCCCCTCCCGCAACACCTAGAAAGGCTGCGACCTGCATGAACTGCCGACGCGACAGTCTGCCGTCGTCGTATCTCTCAATAAGCGTCTGCAGCACGTCAGCCCGATCCATGGCTGGCCTCCTCGTCACAAGGTTTCGTGGGACGAAACCACGTTTCCAACCATTGCGACCAGCGCAAAATATACCGTCCAGGTGGGCACTGTCAACGGGGTTCGGCGGGGCCTCTACCGCGCCGAATCGGCTGGCGATCTTCCGCATACGAGTGGAGCCTGAGTGGCAAAATCAAGTTGCACATGAGGAGACGCCTCGGGACATCGGACAGGACGTGGCAGTAGGAGGAGCCCCGCGACGGGCAAAGGCGCTGAACCGTGTGGATGCTGAGGCGCCTCTTTGCCAGCTCCGCAGCGGACCGGCTCGAGCAGTGGTGTCTGACGTTAGGGGCTCGCAGGATCTGCGTGGCCACCGTCGCTCACGTGGCCCTCAATAGCATCGGGATGGTCGGCCTGGCCTCGATCGTCTCGGCTATACGTGATTCCCGGACACGTTGTTGACGAACGAGAGCCTCGCTCCCCGCGCGCCCAAATCCGGTCAGGCGTGCGACCTCACTGTGCTCGGGGGTTGAACGGTGGCCATGGCCGAGCC
>CAZTAI010000003.1:0-8104 GCA_964611555.1 uncultured Chloroflexota bacterium
GGCCCATCCTCAATGCACTCGTGAACACCTCCAGCGGAGCCACATGGGTCTCCGTGCACCACGGCGGCGGCGTCGGCATCGGCTACTCCATCCACGCCGGCATGGTGGCCGTCGCCGATGGGACTCCTCTCGGCCGTGAGAAGCTGCGCCGCGTCCTCACCGCCGATCCGGGAACAGGGGTGATGCGCCACGCGGACGCGGGCTACCCCGACGCGCTCGACTTCGCCAAGCGTCATGACCTCGACCTACCGAGTACTAGGACGACTTAGAGAGGGAAGCGGCGACGGCCGCAAGCCGTTCCCCATGCGAGACCCGTCCGAGCCCCCGGATCGGGGGCGAGGTTCCGGGACCGAGCTGGCGTTGAGAGACCGATCCATCGGGGGTCGAGCATGGGGACGGCGCGAAGGCCGGCGCCGCTGCGCTAGGGTCGGATGCAATGAGGTTCGGGATCCAGATCGAGACTCAATTCGGGTTCTCGTTCGACGACGTGAAGCAGATCGCGAACGAAGCCGAGCAGGGCGGGTTCGAAGCCATGTGGGTCTGCGACCACTTCTTCCTCGACGCGAACTCGACGAAGACCAACTGCCTCGAGGCCTGGACGCTGCTGGCGGCGCTCACGCAGACCACGACGAAGCTGCGCCTGGGCACGCTCGTCTCGTGCCAGTCGTACCGGAACCCGGCGCTCCTGGCGAAGACCGCCGCGAGCCTCGACCACATGAGCGGCGGCCGCCTTGAGTTCGGCGTCGGAGCCGGCTGGAAGCAGATCGAGTACAAGGCCTATGGCTACGAGTTCCCGGAGCCGAAGGTCCGCGTCGACCAGCTCGTGGACACCATCGAGATCTGCAAGCGCATGTGGACCGAGGAGAAAGCGACCTACAAGGGGAAGCACTACTGGATCGAGGACGCGCAGTGCGCGCCGAAGCCGGTGCAAAAGCCGATGCCGATGTGGATCGCCGGCTCGAAGCCGCGCCTAATGCGGATCGTCGCGAGATACGCGGACGCCGTGAACGTCGGCGGCTTCCCCAGCCCGGAGAAGTACGCCGAAGCGATGCAGTCGCTCGAGGATGCGTGCAGGAAGATCGGCCGCGACCCGAAGACGATCGTGCGCAGCCAGTTCATGCGCCTGGAGGGAGATCCGGATGCGATCGTCGAGAGGCTGCGGGCATACGCGGCCCTCGGAGTGAGCTACGTGATCCCGGTGTTCCGCTACGGCACGGAGCGCGAGATGGTGCGCGTCTTCAGCGAGCGGGTGATCCCCGCCATGCGGTCGGCTTAGCGGGCTTCTCGCGCGTTCTCGCCCTGGTAGCGGCCGGCGTAGCCCTCCCCGGTCGCGCGGGATAGGCGGAAGAAGACGAGCTGCGCGATGCGCGCCCCACGCTGGATGCGGTACCCGCGCGGGTTCATCACCGCCAGGAGCCCCTCGCCGCGGCCGGAGTAGCCCGCATCCCAGACGGCCCCGTGCACGGTCACCCCCGATCGCAGCAGGCTGGAGCGCGGGCGCAGGAGCGCGGTGAGGTCAGGCGGCAGGTTCACCTTCTCGCGGTAGCCGATCACGTAGGCGCCCTGGTGCAGGTCCCACCAGCCATCTTCGTCGGGCTTCACGTCCTCGCGAGCGGAGGGCTCGCGCACCGCGTCCGATGCCCCGAGCAGCGCCGGGGAGGTCAGTCGCTGCACGCGCTCGAGGCGGAGGTCGATCCCGTTGGGTTGTAGCTGGGCCTCGGCATCCAGGTCCTCGACAAGAGGCGGGCGCGCGGCGAGCGCGGCTCGCAGCTCCTCGCGCGAGAGCACCGTCATCGGCCGCCGAGCATATGCGCGCGATCGATCGATGTGACACGCTCCGAGCCGTGACGACGGCCCGGCCAGTGTCGGCATCGCGCACCGTCATGGCTCGCGCGATGCTCCCGTCCGACGCGAACCCGTGGGGCAACGTCCACGGCGGCGAGATCATGAAGCTGATCGACTCCTGCGCCGGCGCGGCCGCGCAGCGCCACGCACGCTCGAAGGTGGTCACGGCGCGGATCGACGAGCTCTCTTTCGTCGCGCCGGTCATCGTGGGCGATCTCGTGACGGCGAAAGCGTCGGTCAACGAGGTCGGCCGGACGAGCATGGAGGTCGGCGTACGTGTCGAGGCCGAGAACACATTGACCGGCAAGGTGGTCCATGTCGCCAGCGCGTACCTCGTCTTCGTCGCCATCGACGACCAGGGCCGGCCGGTGGAGCTTCCACCCCTGCTCGCCGAGACCGATGACGAGAAGCGCAGGATGCAGGCGGCCAAGCAACGCCGCGAGCTGCGCACCCAGCGTCCCCGGCACGGTTAGGTGCGGCGCGCCGCCGTATGCTCGGCGCGATCTATTAGGGGGAGGACTTCCACATGAGATCCGTGCTCCGTACCGCAAGTGCACTCTCGACCGCGCTCCTGGTCGCTGCGGCCTGCGCCGCGCCCGGAGCGGGCACGCCGGCGAGCCCGAGCCCATCGGTGGCCGCGACCGGCACGACCGCGCCATCGCCGACGGCGAACTACTCCGGCAAGCCCGTGCTCATCGTCACGGGTGGCCAGGGCGGTGTGTACATCGTCTATGGCGGCGGGCTCGCGAACCTGCTCACGAACAAGCTCGGCCTCGCGGCGACCGCGCAGTCGACGAACGCGTCAGTGACCAACATGCAGCTGGTCCGCGACAAGAAGGCGGACCTGGCGTTCACCCTCGCCGACACGGCGTTCGACGCCGTAAAGGGTCAGGCGCAGTTCCAGACCGCCGCCGCGCCGAGCCTGCGCGCGCTGACGGTCCTCTACGGCAACGTCACCCAGATCGTGACGAAGGCCGATAGCGGCATCACGACGATCGCGGGCCTCAAGGGCAAGCGCGTCTCCGTAGGCGCGGCGGCCTCGGGCACCGAGGTCATTGCGAACCGCGTGCTGGAAGCGGCCGGCATGACCCAGGCCGACCTGCAGGTCCAGAAGCTAGGCATCGCCGACTCGGCGACACAGCTCAAGGATGGCCGGATCGACGCCTTCTTCTGGTCGGGCGGACTTCCGACCGGCGCGATCGCGGAGCTCGCGACGACCACGAAGATCAGGATCATCGACCACTCCGACCTGGTGGCGAAGATGGCCGAGAAGTACGGCGCCTTTTACGTGACGCACACGCTGCCGAAGGACGTCTACAAGCTCGACGCGGACGCCAAGGTCTCGGCCGTGCCGAACCTTCTCGTGGCCGACGCGAGCATGGAGGACGGCCTCGTCGGGGCCATCCTCAAGACGATGTTCGACAACCAGGCCGACCTGATCGCCGTGCACCCCGAAGCCAAGAACCTGACACACCAGAACGCGGTGAATGGCTCGCCCATCGACTTCCACCCAGGCGCCATCGCCTACTACAAGGAGAAGGGCGTCTGGAACAAGTGACCTTCTGACCGCACGCGAGCTTCTGTCACTGATCCTGGTCGCGGGGGCGGCGCTTGCCGCCCCCGCGCTCGTTCTCGAGGTCCGAGCCGGTGAGCGCGAGGTCGTCCTGCCGATGCGCGACACGGCGTTCGCCTACACGTACCGTCAGTCCATCCATGACGTCCCGGTGCGGGAGGAGCTGCGAGCCACGCGCGGCGGGATCCTCATCGAGCGGGCGGTTTCCGCCGATCTCCAGGCGCTCGAGTACTTCCGCTGGCCGGGTGAAGCAACGACACGGTCGGAGGGACTGCTCGAGTGGCGAGCTCCCGCGCTGGAGCCACTCGGTCATCTCTCGCTGGCCGTCGTCGAACGCGGCGCCCAGGAGCTGGACACAGGCGTGCGCCGCGTGCGGCTCGAGGACGCCGTCGGGACGGGCAGCGCGACCGTGACCGCCGCGTACCGGCCGCTCGCGATGTGGCTCTGGAGCGCGGTCCAGTGACGACGGGACGCATCCTCGATGACAAGCGCACCAACGAGCTGATCGAGGAGTACGAAGTCGAGGCGCGGACACGCGAGCTGTCGCCGGCCTGGGCACGGTCGGCTCGCATCTTCGGTGTGGCTGTTTCCCTCCTGGCCATCTACTACGCGATGGCGGGAGCGCCGATCCCCTTCACGAGCGTGCAGCTCATCCCGAACGTGACCTTCTTCGGCCTCTCCCTCACCACACTGCACATCTTCTCGATCGTCTTCCTGTCGGCGTCGCTGATCCTCACGTTCATCCACTACCCGCCGCTGCGCCGCTGGCGCAGGCGCGTGGATCCTGTCGATCTAGTCCTCATGGCTGGCGCGGTCGCCGTCGCGGCATACCTCCTGGCCGAGTTCGACGAGGTGATCTACCGGACAGGCACGCCAACACCCGTGGACTTCGCGTTCGGGCTGCTCGCGATCGCGCTCGTCCTCGAGGGGACGCGCCGTACGGTGGGCTGGCATCTCTCCGCCCTCGTGCTGGTGGCGCTGGCCTACGCGTACTTCGGCGCGGTCCTGCCGCAGGCGATCCGGCACCGCGGCTTCGATCTCGATCACATCGTCGCGCAGCAGTACCTCTCGCTCGACGGGATGCTGAGCCTCGTCTACATCGCGGGCTCGTTCATCATCCTGTTCACGATCTACGGCGCGGTGCTCGAGCACTCGGGGGCCGGAAAGTTCTTCGTGGACCTAGCGTTCGCGCTATCCGGACGCCGCCGCACGGCGGCGGGACGCAGCGTCACGCTGGCCTCGTTCCTTCTAGGCACCGTCTCGGGGTCCGGCGTAGCCACGACGGTCACGCTCGGCTCGATCACTCTCCCGCTGCTCCGGCGTGCGGGTTACGACCGCGACACCGCGGGCGCGATCCTCGCGGCCGGGGGCATCGGCGCGATCATCTCCCCGCCGGTGCTCGGCGCGGCGGCCTTCCTGATGGCCGAGCTGCTGCGGATCAGCTACCTAGAGGTCCTGGTCATGTCGATCGTCCCGACGCTCCTGTTCTACCTCGCGATCTTCCTCATGGTCGAGATCGACGCGCAGAAGCTCGGCACACGAGAGGTCGAGATCGAGGCGCCGCGGGTCGGCGCCCTGCTCGGCCGGTACTGGTTCCACCTCACGTCATTGCTGTCGATCGTCGTGTTCATGGCGCTCGGCATGTCGCCGATCCTCGCCGTGTTCTGGGCGATCGTGTTCGCGATCGTCGTGTCCTATGCCGACCGCGAGCTGGCGATCACGCCGGGCAAGCTGGTGACCGTCCTCGCCGACGGCGCTCGCGGCGTGCTCGGCGTGGCAGCGACCATCGCCGCTGCCGGGATCATCGTCGGCGTCCTCCTGCAGACAGGCCTCGGTCTCAAGGTCTCGAACCTGATCGTGACCCTCGCCGGCGGCGACCTGCTCCTCACGCTGATCCTGTGCGCGATCGTCCTCTGGGTGCTCGGCCTGTCGCTGCCGATCACCGCCTCGTACCTCGTCGCGGTCCCCACGGTCGCCCCGGCGCTGACGACGCTCGGGATCCCGGCGCCGGCGGCGCACATGTTCATCTTCTATTACTCGGTGCTGTCCGAGGTCTCGCCACCGGTCGGGCTCTCGCCTTTCGCGGCCGCCGCGCTCACCGGCGGGAACCCCTACCGCACGATGATGATCAGCTGGAAGTACGCGCTGCCCGCGTTCGTGGTGCCGTTCATGTTCACGCAGCCCGACGGGATCGCGATGCTCCTCCGCGACACGACCGTGCTCCAGGCGATCCAGGCCACCGGCAGCGCGGCCATCGGGATCGCGGCGCTGACCACGGGGGTCGGCGGATACCTGCTGCGGCGCGCGACGCTCCTCGAGCGCGCGCTGCTCGTCGCGGGCGGCTTGCTGCTACTGCTGCCGGGCGCCCTCGGCGATCTGATCGGCGCCGCGCTCTTCTCCGCGGTGGTCGCCTTGCAGGTCGTGACGATGCGCCTCGCAAAGACCTAGCCGGAAGAGCGCTCGCTAGGCCTGGAGGCGCTCCACCTTCGCGAGGACCTCGTCCAGAGACGCGAACGGCTTCGCGAGGTGATCGTCGGCACGGATCTCTTCCGCGGATTGACGTGCGTTGTGCGCTGCGGTCATGACGATCACCGGGACCGTGAGTCCGCGCTTGCGCAGCTCCTGCGCGAACTGCCAGCCGTCCATACGCGGCATCTTCATGTCGAGGAGGATCACCGCGGGCCGACGCTTGCTCACCGAGTCGAGCGCGTCCATGCCATCGCGAGCGACGGAGACGTCGTAGCCCTCGGCCGCGAGGAATTCTCGGAGCATGTCGAGGATCGCCTCTTCGTCGTCGACGATGAGGACGGGCCCCCTGATCCCACCGGGTGGCACGGCGCGCAAGTGTGCCTTGTTAACGCCTAGCAGGCGACCGACCTAGCCACTTTCTTGCCTTCTCCACCTTGGGACGGGCATTGAACAGGATGTACGGGTCGAGCGGATTCCGCGCGGCGTAATCCTGGTGATACGTCTCCGCCTCGAAGAATCGCTCGAGCGGTGTCACTTCGGTGGCGATGCGCCGGTCGAAGACCTTGGCCCGGTCGAGCTGCGCAATGTACGCCTCGGCGACGCGGCGCTGGTCGTCGCCCGTGTAGAAGATCGCCGAGCGGTACTGCCGTCCGGCGTCCGGCCCCTGCCGGTCGACCTGCGTGGGATCGTGGGCGATCGAGAAGAAGGCT
This sequence comes from uncultured Chloroflexota bacterium, assembly GCA_964611555.1. Lineage (GTDB taxonomy): Bacteria > Chloroflexota > Limnocylindria > P2-11E > P2-11E > GWC2-70-10. Next base: position 6,598 of record CAZTAI010000003.1, read on the forward strand.
TTGAGGATCTGTCCGAACGCGAGACTCGCCGGATCGAAGCGCACCTCGACGACCTCCGCATGATCCGTACCGCCGCTGCAAACGCTCTGGTAGTCGGCGGTCTCGGCGGTCCCTCCCGCGTATCCGGAGCGCACCGAGGTCACACCATCGAGCTGTTTGTAGACCGCCTCGACGCACCAGAAGCAGCCGCCCGCGAGGACGGCCACCTGCTCTCCACCGGATGAATAGGACGGATCGACCTCGGGGTCGGGGAACTTATCGGGCGAGACCACGCCGGACCATCGTATTCCCGGCGGCGCGCGCTACCCCGAAGCGGGTTGCTTGGCCGGCTTCGGAGCGAACACCGCTCGCGCGAGCAGCGCAGCGACTGCGCCCGCGAACATGAGTCCGAGCCACAGCGCCGGGAACGGCGCTGCGTATGTGAGACCAAGGGCGCTATCGAGCGACCAGGCACCGTTGCCGACGAGCGCGACGGCGAACCCCGCGGCCGCGAGCGGCAGCGGGAACTCCCAGCCGGCCTTGCCGCCCATGACGAAGAACCCCTGTGCCCAGTGGGCCACGATGGTCACGACAAGCAGGTCCGCGAACACGAGGCCGGGACCGATGGGTCCACCGAGGCCGAGCGCCATCAGCACTCCGCCGCCCGCCTCAGCGGCGACGGCCACGAGGGCCCAGAGGATGCCCGGCCGAAGGCCGATGCTGTTGAACCAGCCTCCGACGCCCGCGATGGATCCGCCCTGTCCGACCCAGCCCAGCTTCATGAAGCCGTGCATGGCGACGACGAGTCCCACGACCACGCGCAAGGCGAAGAGACCTAGATCTGCATCCACTGGAACAACTCCTTTATAGCTTCAGTGCTCGCGGACTCGCGAAGATCGCCGAAGGATCGTCGCGCCAGCGCTCGGGCTGGACATCGATGTAGATCTCGATCTCGTTCCCGTCCGGGTCCAGGATGTAGAGGCTGTGCGTCACGCCGTGGTCGGTGGCGCCGGCGATGCGCGCACCGGCTTTCGTCAGCTGGTCGCGCGCGGCGCGCAGCTCGTCATCGGACGTGCCGACCTTCAGGCCGAAGTGGTACATGCCGAGCCGCCGGCCCTCGGGCACGGGTGTCGCGTCGGGACCGACCTCGATGAGCAAGAGCTCGTGGTGAGTGCGCCCGGACGAGAACGCCGCGATCGGCCCCCGCCCGCCTGGGAGCGGGAGCTCGTTCCAGCCGAGCACGTCCCGGTAGAACGCGCGCGAACGCTCTATGTCGGAGACATAGAGGACGAGGTGTCCGAGCTCGTGGACCTTCATGTGGACAGTGACCGGAACAGCAGGGGGCTCACATCTATTCCGAGCTCATCGAGGGTACGGTGGTCCGCATGGGTGCGCCTGTTGGCCGAGCGCGTCCGCGAGCGCCGCTTCTGGTCGTCCTCCTGACCCTGGTGTCCTGCTCGATGCCGCCCGCGTCGGCTGAGCCGCCCGAGAGCCCGGCAGGCGAGCCGGTCGCCACGGCGCGTCCGCC
>CAZTAI010000003.1:8204-28912 GCA_964611555.1 uncultured Chloroflexota bacterium
ATCACGCTCGACATCGCGCAGCGAGTCGTTCCGGTGCTGCGCGAGCGTGGCTACGTCGTCGACCTGTTGCCGGCGACGGTGCCCCCTTCCTATCTCGCCGACGTGTTCGTCTCGCTCCACGCGGACAACGACGTGACCAGCACCGCGCGCGGATTCAAGATCGCGCACGGCTTCTACCGCTCGCCGCACGATCAGCTTCTGGTGGAGCAGCTCACCGAGCACTACGCGGCAGGGACGCAGCTGCCGTGGAACGACAGGATCACGGCCGACATGACCGACTACTACGCGTTCGCGTGGTTCCGCTACGAGCACGCGCTCGCGCCGCACACCGCCGCGGCGATCGTCGAGATGGGATTCATCTCTCACCCGTTCGACCGTCCGGTGCTCATGGACGAGCCCGACCGCGTCGCTCGCGCGATCGCGGAGGGGATCATCCGGTTCCTCGATGCGGTGCCGCGCTCGACATTGTTCGGCGAGGACATCGTCGTGCCGATCGTTCCCGCACCCGCGGCGACGCCGACGGCAACGGGAGGGTGACCTGTTAGTCTGACCTTGGCGATGCGGGGGGAGGACACACATGGGCAGGAAGAAGCGACCCGGCTTCGCCGACGTCCACACCACGCGCTCGTCCTTTCACGCGGACGAGGTGCGCTGCCCGAACTGCCGGCGCAAGGTCGGCCCGGCCGACGGCCCGAAGTTCATCGCGACGTTCGGTGACGCCGAGCCGACGCTGGCGACGCTCACCTGTGAGCGCTGCCGGACCATGCTGAGCATCCGCTTCGTCGAGGCCCTGCCGGGCACCTAGGAAATACGCCGCGCTGCCCGGCCGTTGGAACGGATGACAGCGCAACACGCGCTCCCCGGAGGACCCGCATATGCCCGCGATCACCACTAACGACCCTCTCTCGCTCCCCGCCGTAACGCTCGCCGAAGATGCGCCGGTCCGCTTCCGGAGCGTTCAGCGTGTCGTGGACGCGATCAAGACCTACGAGGGCGAGGGCTTCCCGGTACGACGTCCCTTCCCCGGCCTCGAGAGAGCTGTGGCGGACCCGTTCATCCTCCTCGATCAGATGGGCGAGGTGCAGTACGCACCCGGTGAGGCCAAGGGCGCGCCCGACCACCCGCACCGGGGCTTCGAGACCGTGACCTACATGATCGACGGCGAGTTCGTGCATCGGGACTCGACAGGCGGCGGCGGCGTGATCGCGAACGGCGACACCCAGTGGATGACTGCCGGCGCTGGGATCGTGCACTCGGAGATGCCGCCCGAGCGACTGATCAGGAGCGGTGGACTCTTCCACGGCGTGCAGCTGTGGGTGAACCTGCCCGCGGCGCAGAAGTGGTCGCCGCCGAGGTATCAGGACATCGCGGCATCGTCCGTAGCACTGCTTCGATCGAGCGACGGCGGCTCGCTGGTGCGCGTCATCGCTGGCGAGCTCGCGGGTCACAAGGGTCCCGGCGTCACGCAGACGCCGATCACCTACGCGCACGCGACGCTCCTGCCCGGTTCGCGCCTCGAGATCCCCTGGCGTCCGGAGTTCAACGCGCTCGTCTATGCGCTCGGTGGCTTCGGCACGGTCGGCCCAGACACGGTGCCGCTCGCCTCGGGCCAGCTCGCCGTGCTCGGCCCCGGCGATGCGGTCCGCGTGGACGGCAGCCCTACACAGGACAGCCGCACTCCGGCGTTCGACGTGCTGATCCTCGGCGGCAAGCCCATCGGCGAGCCCGTCGTGCAGTACGGCCCGTTCGTGATGAACACGCGCGAGGAGATCGTCCAGGCGATCGCCGACTATCAGAGCGGCAAGATGGGCTCGATCCCGGCGACGCACTTCGGCGCCGGCCCGCGCTAGGCGGCGGCCAGCGACCTACTGTGCGGGCTTCGAGGTGACGGTCACCGTCGTATAGCCAAGTGACCGCACGAACGTGGCGACGGTCCGCTCGGCGTTGAGGCGCGCGCGCTCGAGGATCCCGCCATCCAGCGCGGCCTGCTCCAGCGTGCGCTCGGCCTCCTGACGCGCGCGCGTCTCGAGGTCCTCATGGCGCTGCGCGAGCACATCCGTGCTCCGGGCGTAGACCCAGCTGCGCTCGTTGTCCAGGCGCGTTGAGAAGACGATCGCGGCCGGCAACGTGATGTTGGCGCGGCCCTGCGTCTGATCCACGACGACGTCACCGTCGGTCAGGGCTCCGAGATCTACGCCGGCCGTGACCTGCCCGACGGCAACGAACAGGATCGCATCCTGCGTCTTGATCAGGCCGAAGAGCAGCGACTGCTGATCGCGAAGGTCGATCACGCGCTCGATGTGGTACTCGGCGGTCTCGAGGCGGGCGAGGTCGCGCACCGCGAGAACGACGCTCGGCGTCGCCCGTAGCGACGTCGCGCTCTCGAAGGGACGCCAGAAGAGCAACGCCCCGAGCACCGCGACGGCCGCGATCACGAGAACAGCCGGGATCAGGAAGCGCCGGTACGGCATCAGATAGAAGGTCTTATCACAGCCAGCGAGGCGGGCAACAGATCGGCGATCGAGCGCTCGGCCACAGCGCCTGCCGCGAGCTCATGGAAGAGCGCCCACCCCGCGGCGATGTTCGCCTCCGCGCCCGAATGACCGTTGAGCACGCCGGCGTCGATGCCGTCGGCGACCCGGCCTGTGTCACGGTCGTACACCGGACGCCGCGCCGTATTGCGCCCGCCGAACCACGCGCGGGCTCGCTCGGAGAGCTCCGCGAACCGTGGCTCGCCCGTGACCGCCGCGAGCCGCTCGACCCCGAAGAGGGCGCAGGCGACTCCGTCGGGCTGCACGGCCGGGAGGTCGAAGCCCGAGTCGATGAGCGGAGCGAGGTATCGGAGGGCGCTCTCCCGGGCGACGTTCACGAGATCCTCGCGGCCGAGATAGGCGCCCGCCTCGGCCAGCGCGCCCTCCTGCAGGTGCGCCCAGAGGTGCGGCTCATCCTGGTCGGGGTCATCGAAGAGGATCCCGTCGCGGCGGCAAGCCACGAGCTCCGTCGTCCACGCCTCGAGCTCCGCCCCGAGCTCGGGCACCTGTCCGGCGCGCAGCAGGTCGAGCCCAGTGAGGATGTCGATGGCGCGAGTGATGGCCGGGGCCGGGGCCGCACGCAGGTGGGCGAGGCCGCGGCGCACGCCGAGCGAGGCCCGGGGATCGTCGAGCGCGAGCGCGGCCTTGGCGAGCCCCCATGTACCGCGGGCCTGCCAGAAGCTCCCGCCCGCGCTGGACGTTTGCCCCTGCTCGTTCCGCGCGCCGGACCAGTCGTGGATGAAGTTCACGAAACGGCCGTCGCCGTCCTGCATGTAGAGGACGAACTCGAGCACGCCGGCAGCCCACGCTCGGATGACCGGCAGACGGGTGGCGGCCCAGAGATCGCAGAGCAGCGCGAGAGCACGCCCGGCGTCGTCGACGCAGGCGACCCCTTCGTAGCCGCGCTCGGCCGCCGCGATCCGGACGTCCGCCGCATCCGCGTAGACGGCGATGGCGACCGCACCGGGGACCGCGTCGACCGGGCGCGTCAGACGCGCCAACTGTCTCAACACGTTAGGCCTCGGCCGGCCCGCTCCAAGGCTCGAGGCTCCCCACGATCTCGCGGACGTCGAAGTCGGCGGCCGCGATGACGGAGTCGGCAGCGCCGTAGTAGAGCCGGATCCTTCCGTCGCCGAGGTCCAGGTGACCGCAGGAGAAGACCGTGTCGTTGAAGAGTCCGTTGCGCTCGTACTCCTCCTCCGGGGCGAGGATCGGCTGCGGCGAGCGCGCCAGCACCTTCGTGGGATCGTCCCCGTCGAGCAGCAGGGCGCCCATGGCGTAGTGCGCGTCGTGGTCGACGCCGTGGTACAGCTCGAGCCAGCCCTCCGCCACACGGAACGGCACCGCGGACGCGCCGGTCCGTTGCGCGTCCCACCGGCCCCGCCGCGGCAGGCAGATCGGCGCATGGCCGCCCCACTCCATCAGGTCGTCGCTGGTCGCGATCCACATGCCCAGGATCTTGGCGAACGACTGCGGCATCGGCCTCGTGAGCGCGCGGTACTTCCCACCGACACGCCCGGGGAACAGGACCACGTCCTTGTGATCGGGCAGGAAGATGACGCCGTGCCGCTCGAAGCTCCGGAAGTCCAGGGTGCTGGCGAGGCTCGTGGTGATGCCCCACCGCGAGACGGACACGTACGTGATGTACCAGCGGCCGTCGATGAGCGTCGCCCGGGGATCCTCGACGCCGTACTCCTCGAGCTCCCGATCGGGCGCCAAGGCCGGCGTCGGCTCGACCTCGAAGTGGATGCCGTCGCGGCTGCGAGCGACGCGCAGGTGAGAGATCTGGGCCAGGTAGTCGGTGTAGCCGTCCATCGCCCCGCGCCGTTCGCGCCGTGGGTCCCGGTACCGGACCGAGCGCCGATCGTGGAGGTCGAGCCCCGGCAGGTCGATAGGGATGTATGCCACCGCCATGCGCGCGGGATCTGCTCTCGTGTCGACGACGCACATGCCGATGACCTCGTGCTTCCGGAAGCCCGCCGGGAGCCGCTCGAACGTCGGGAACGGAGCGCTCAGGTCGAGCGTGAGCGCGCCGGCCGGGGGATCGAGGTCGCTCCTCGGGCGCTCCGCGACGCGAAGCAGCAGGATGACCTCATCGCCGACCTTCGCGACCGCGGCATTGAACACGGAGACGACCTCGAGCTCAGGCAGCGACGGCCGCACGTCGCGCGCCGTGAGGAGCGGGTTCTCGCCTAGACGGTGACCGAGGCTCAAGCGATGAGGGCGGGCGCCACGTCGGCCGGCTCCCGAGTGGCGAGGACGTGTCGCATGAGCGTCAGTGTCTGCGCGCCGATCGCGGGCCAGGTCGTGGCCCGTCCGTAGGCGTAGGCGCGCTCTTCGAGAGCCCGCTTCCGCAGCGGATCCTGGAGGATCCCGGTCACGGCGGCCGCTATCGCGGGAGCGTCGCGGAACGGGACGAGGATGCCGCGGTCGTCGGCGAGGACCTCCCGCGCGTGCAGGTACGGCGTCGAGACGATCGCCTTCCCCGCTCCGAGCGCGTACGCCAGCGTGCCGCTCGTGATCTGCGCCGGATCGAGGTACGGGGTCACGTACACGTCGCTAGCGAGGAGGAACTCGACGATCTCGGCCTGGGTCAGGTACTGGTTCACGAACCGCAGCTGGGCGCTGACGCCAACACGACGGGCCGTCTCGATCAGCGAGTTGCGGTAGGACTCGCCCTGGCGCCGCAGGAGCTCTGGGTGCGTCTGTCCGACCACGAGATACAGGGCCCGCGGGTGGTGAACGAGGATCTCGGGCAGCGCCTCCACGACGTACTCGAGGCCTTTCCGCGGGTCCACCAGACCGAACGTGCAGATGACGCTGCGGTCCTTCATCGCGAGCGCGCGCTTCAGGCGCCGCCGACCGCGCGGCTCGATGACCGGCATCCCATGCTCGATGACGACCGGGCTCTTGGCCACGCCGTACACCTCACGCAGCAGCCGCGCGCCGGTCGCCGACATCACGACGATGGCTGCGCTGCGCTCTGCCGCGTCGCGGATGCCCGCGAGCGCCCACGGCTCGGGGACCGGCGGCACGGTGTGGAACGTGGTCACGACCGGCTTCGTGCACGCCTCCAGGAAGACGCGCAGGTGATCGTCGTACAGGCCGTCGTGCCAGACGCCGTACAGGCCGAACTCGTGCTGCAGGTTCACGACGTCCACCGCCGAGCGGTTGATGGCGCGAGCCGCCGCGGCATACGAGTCCGGGTCCTCCTGGGCGATCCGCCACGACACCTGCGTGCCGTAGGTGCGCGCCGCAAAGGGCTCGTCGATGGCCGCGAACTGCACGCGCACCGAAGGATCGGCCATCCGCACGCCGGCCGCGAGATCAGTGGTGTAGGTGGCGATGCCACAGCGGCGAGGCACGGCCGAGGCGACGAAGGCAACGCGCATATGGCACTTCACTTCCAGGGAGCGCTTGGTCGCGTGAAGATGGAAAAGAGAGGGGTCGCGGCCTCCCCAGAGCCGCGAACTGACTCGATCCTAGCACTCGATCGGGCCGCGAAACGTGCTACGCTTCCGTCAGAGCGGTCACGAAGATCTAACCCTCCAAGGTTCCGAGCGGAGTTTCTCCCTTCAGATCCCGAGACGGTGAGCTCGGGTATCGACCAGCCAGCGACATAAGGGAGAAGCCAAATGAGCTTCAGCGACATCACCATCACCTGCAAAGACTGTGCACAGCCTTTCGTGTTCACAGCGAGCGAGCAGGATTTCTACCAGCAGCGCGGTCTGATGAACCAGCCTGGCCGATGCCAGAGCTGCCGCGCGGCTCGCAAGCAGAGCGGCGGCGGCGGATCGAGCTACGGCGGCGGTTCCAGCTACGGCGGACCGCGCGAGATGTTCACCGCGACGTGCTCGCAGTGCGGCCAGGAGGCACGTGTGCCGTTCCAGCCCCGCGGCGACAAGCCCGTCTACTGCAGCAGCTGCTTCGAGACCAAGCGCCCGGCGCGGAGCTACTAGTGTCCCGGCGCCAGGGATCGCGGATCCGTCTGAAGGCGGCTCGCCGCAGGGCAAAGTCGTCCGCCTCCTCGAAGTCGAAGTTCAAGGACAAGAGGGCGGGCCGACCGGTCGCCGAAGCGGCCTAACGTGATCGGATCCCACCCCGACATCGACCGCGCCGTCAAGGCGCTCGGTTGGGTCGAGCTCACACCTATCCAGGCAAAGGTCATCCCGCTGCTGCGCGAGGGCCGCGACGTCGTGGCCCAAGCGCAGACAGGCACCGGGAAGACCGGCGCGTTCGCGATCCCGCTCCTCGAGCGGGTCGCGACGAATGCCCGCCGCCCATCCGTGCTCGTGATCGTCCCGACGCGGGAGCTGTGCCTGCAGGTCGCAGGCGACTTCGCAGCGCTCGGGAAGTTCAAGCGCGTCCGCGTTGCCGCGGTCTACGGCGGCAACGGCTACGGCGCGCAGGAGCGCGAGCTCCGAATGGGAGCGCACATCGTCGTCGGCACGCCCGGCCGGCTGCTGGACCTGGTCCAGCGCCGCACGCTGGACCTCCGCGGCGTCAGTGTCCTGGTCCTGGACGAGGCGGATCGCCTCCTCGACCTCGGCTTCATCACCGACGTGCGCCGGATCGCGGCGCTGCTAGCCACGCCTCGCCAGACCGCGCTCTTCTCCGCGACGTTCACCCCCGAGGTCGACAAGATCGCCCGCGGCCTGACCGTCAACGCGGTGAAGGTCGCCGATCGGCCTGGAACGCCCACCATCGAGACCATCGACCAGGCCTACGTCGAGGTCCGCCATGTGGACAAGCTTCGGGCACTCCGCGAGGTCCTGGGACGTGACGAGGTCAACCGTGCGCTCGTCTTCCGCCGCACCAAGCGCGGCGTGGACAAGCTGACGCGCGACCTGATGCGTCTCGGCCACGTGGCCGGGGCACTGCATGGCGACATCCCCCAGCGCGCGCGTGAGCGCGTCCTGGAGGGCTTCCGCCGCGGGACGGTCGCGACGCTCGTCGCAACGAACCTCGCGGCGCGAGGGATCCACGTCGAGGGCATCGACCACGTCGTGAACTTCGACCTGCCTGAGGATCCCGAGACCTACGTTCACCGCGTCGGCCGCACCGGCCGCGCGGGCGAGCGCGGCAAGGCCGTGACCTTCGTGACCGAAGACCAGGGCGACGAGTTCCGCGAGATCAAGCGGAAGGCGAAGGTCCCCTTCCGCCAGGAGTGGCTCTCGCTCTACTCGTAGCCCGCGAGCGATCTTGTGTTGACGAACGAGGCGGCCCAGCACGAGCTGAGCCGCCTCTTCTCTTACTCCGCCGAGGCGCAGATCGCGTATGGGGTCGCAACGACGTTCGATGACGCGGGTAGAGCGCCGCCGCTCACCGTCGTCACGTATGACGACCAGCCGGTGGGGGCCGATCCGCCATCCGGCACGACCGGTGACCCGAGGACCACGAAGGCCGCGTCCTACGAGACGCCTAGACGGATCGCTCCATAACGCGAAGGAGACCGGCGATGATCGCCTCCGGGCGCGGGGGGCAGCCGGGCACGAAGACATCGACGGGCAGGGCGCTGCCTGCGCCATCCCCCGAGGCGTACCCCGCCGGATAAGGCGAGCCGTCGATGGCACACGCGCCTACCGCCACGACGAGCCGCGGCTCGGCCATCGCCTCGTACGTGCGCCGGGCGGCGATCTCGAGGTTGCGGTTCATCGTCCCCGTCACCAGGAGCACGTCCGCATGGCGCGGGGACGCGACGAAGTCGATCCCGAAGCGCTGGATATCGTGGACGGCGTTCGTCGTGGCGTTGATCTCCCAGTCACAGCCGTTGCACGAGCCCGCGTCCAGGTGCCGGACGTGAAGCGACCTGCCGAGGATCCGCCGCGTGCGGCGGCGCAGGGCCTCTCCGGCGCGCTCTATATCTGCGGTCGTCGAAGGCGGCGGCGCGCCGGCCGTCCAGACCAGCGGCAGCAGTGGCACCGACGGAGTCGGGCGCCGCGAGCGGAGGCGCCGGCGAAGCAGCGAGAACATCAGCCGCTCACCGGTCCAGGCACGCGTAGCAGAGCTCGAAGCTCTTGTTGATGAGCGGGAAGTCCGGCAGGAGATCCCCGGTGACTGCGAACGGGACGAGCGCCCAGTTGTACGACGCGGAGCGCACCCGGTAGCGCCGGATCTCGCCCGCGGGACCGGTCATGACCCAGTGCACATCCTCGCCGCGCGGCGACTCGACGATCCCGACGGCCCAACTGTCCGGCGCGAGCGCACGCACCGGCACCACGAGGTCGCCGGATCCCAGCCGCGCGAGCTCGTCCAGGAAGCCGCGAGCGAGACCGAACGACACCAGCGCCTCGTCCGCCCGGATGAGCATGCGCGCGCGCACGTCGCCCTCCGAGCGCACGACCGGCTCCAGGTCCCCCGCGTACGCCGCGTACGCGCGCTCGGCGCGCACGTCGCGTCGGATGCCGCTGGCCCGCGCGGCCACGCCGACCGCCCCCAGCTCCTCGGCGATGCTCTTCGGAAGCACCCCGGTCCCGATCAGGCGGTCCATGAACGACTCGGACTCCAGCAGCGCGCGCAGGTAGCTGCGGAGCTCGGCCTCGACGCCGGCGAGCTCGCTCCGGATGATCCGCTGCTCGTCGGGACCGATCGCCTGCCGCACGCCGCCCGGTGTGGCCACCCCGAAGAGGTAGCGATGCCCCGCGACCTTCGCGTTCAGCTCCTGGAGCCGCTCCTTCAGCACCGCGCCCTGATGGACGCCCAGCTGTAGGGATGCGCCCGCGCAGAGGTTCGCGATGTCGCCGACATGGTTGTAGAGACGCTCCAGCTCCAGGAACACGCTGCGAATGAGCTGCGCGCGCCGCGATGGCTTGATCACGGCGAGCGCCTCTATGGCTTCGCAGTAGGCCACCTGGTGCGACAGGGAGCAGGCGCCGCAGATGCGCTCGGCGAGCGCCAGGACCTCGTTCGGAGACCGGCCCTCCGCGGCCTTCTCGATCCCGCGATGGGTGTAGAACAGCCTCGCCTCGAGATGGAGCACGAGCTCGCCGACACCACCGAACCGGAAGTGGCCCGGCTCGATGATCCCGGCATGGATCGGGCCGACGGGGACCTCCATCACGCCCTCTCCGTGTACGCCGGTGATGGGTCCCTCGGCGTGCGCCACGCGTGACGGCCGCGTGCGCAGGTCGAAGTCGCGCCGCAGCGGGTGGACGTCGCGCGGCCAGTCTTCGTGGAGGACCAGAGGGCGCGGGTCGGGGTGCCCCTGTGGATCGAGACCGAGGAGGTCCTTGACCTCGCGCTCGTACCAGCTCGCCGCGGGTAAGTCCGGCGTGACCGAGGGGAACGATGGGCGCGCCCCATCGACCTTCGCCTCGACCGACACGAGCCCACCACCCTGCGTGAAGAGGTAGTAGAGGCCGAACCCTCGGCCCAGGTCGCGCTCGTCGGTACCGGTCATGACGATCAGGCGCGCGCCGCCCGCCGCGAGCCCGCGGCAGACGGCGGGAAGCTCGGCGGCGGCGACCAGGATCCGTCGCGCGCCGGCGATCGGATCGATGCGGCCGCTCTCGGCCGAGGGCAGGGCCGCGCTCATGGGCGGGGCTCGAGAACGGCGGCGACCGCGGAGAAGGCGTCGCGCAGTCCCGGCGGCAGCCAGATGCCGAGCGCGAGGAGGACGAAGAGCGGTACGCCGACCAGCGGCAGCGCCAGCGGGAACGCGGCTGTGCGGCTCTCCCGCGGGGGCCGGCGCATGACGACCCGCAGGATGTGGAACAGCATCCCGCCGAACACGAGCAGCGTGGCCACCAGGAGCACCGCCGTACCGGCGAATGCGACCGGTCGCCCGGCCAGCCCGGCGCGCACGATCCCGAGCTCGCTCGCGAACGTGGCGAAGGGCGGGACGCCGGTGATGGCGAGCGCGCCGACGAGCAGCCCGAGAGCCGGCAGCGGGGCCACGTCGAACGCGCCGCGCATCCGCGCGAGCCGGTGCGTCCCGTAGCGCTGGCCGAGCGCGCCGGCGGCGACGAAGAGCGCGGACTTGGCGAGAGCGTGATTGAGCAGATGGAAGGCTCCGGCGAAGAGCGCCAGCGGCCCACCGATACCGATCGCGAGCGTGACTATGCCGATGTGCTCGACGGACGAGTACGCCAGCAGCCGCTTCAGGTCGTGCTGCACGAGGACGAACGGCACGGCGATGGCGATGGAGAACGCGCCGATGGCCACGAGCAGGTCCCCCGAGAAAGAGCTTCCGAGCGCCGCGGTCGCGAGGACGTGGAAGCGGATCACCGCGTAGAGGGCGCAGCTGAGGAGCGCCCCCGAGAGCAGGACGCTCACCGGTGTCGGCGCCTCACCGTGCGCATCGGGAAGCCAGGTGTGCATCGGGGCGAGTCCGGCCTTCGTGCCGAACCCGACCAGCACGAGGACGAATGCGAGTCGCACGAAGTCGGGATCGAGCGCCTGCGCATTGGCCTGCAGCTCGCTCCAGGAGAGCGCGGCCGCGCCCTCGCCGAGAGCCTGCACCGCCGCGTAGTACGTGAGCAGGATCCCGAACAGCGCGATGGCGATGCCGACGCCGCACAGGATCAGGTACTTCCACGCGGCCTCGAGCGAGCTCCCGCGCGCGAACGAGCCGACCAGGAGCGCGGTCGTGAGCGTCGTAGCTTCGACCGCTACCCACATGAGGCCGAGGTCGTCGATCACCGGCACCGCAAGCATCGCCGCGAGCGACAGGTGGAACCACACGTGGAACCAGCGCACCTGACCCGGGCCGAGGTGGCCGGCGCGCACCTCGTTCGGCAAGTAGCTGATCGCGTAGAGCGCGGCGATCGCGCCGACGAGCCCGACCACGAGAACGATGAGGCCCGAGAGAGCGTCCACCCTCACGAGTCCGTCGAGCTCGATCCACGCCGGCGACGAGACCGCGGCGACGAAGACCGCGATCGACACGAGCGCGGTCACGATGGCCGAGAGGGCGCCGACGATCGCGGCACCCCGGTGCCACAGGGCACACGCCAGCGCCGCGGCGATAGGCACGCCCACAAGGGCCGTGATCAGGCTCATCCTCGGAGCCTTCGCAGCTGGTCTGTGCTCACCGTGTCGAAGTGCTCGTTGATGCGCAGCGTGAACACCGCCATGACGGCGACCGCGAACAGGAGATCGAACAGGACACCGATCTCGACGAACAGGGGGAAGCCTCTCGTCGCGATCAGACCGGCGAGGAAGATGCCGTTCTCGAGCGTCACGAACCCGATGAGCTGGGACACGGCCTTCCGGCGCGTGGTCATCAGCAGCAGGCCGATGAACGCGAGCGACAGGGATGCGGGAAGCGCCTGCCGCGCCGCGACGCCGTCGGTCAGCCGGAGATCTCCCGCCGCGAGGAACGCGACCAGAGTGAGACCGATCGCGGCGACCAGCGCCGTCCGCGTCGATACCAGCGGCCTGGCCTCGTAGCGGAGCTCGACCGCGCGGATCACGCGGAAGAGGACCGCGGGCCCGATCCCAGCGCGCACGACGAGGGTCAGGCCCGTCGCCAGCCAGAGGTGGGGCGAGCCCGAGGCGATCGCCAGGGCCGCGGCCACCAGCGCCAGGGCGCACGCCTGTACGACCAGGAACCAGACGCCGAGGACGAGTCCTCTGTTCGCGACGCTCAGGAGCGCGATCGCCACGAGCGCGATGGCAAGTCCGTCGACGATCCCGAGCGCGCCGCTCACCGGATCACCACCGCCGCCGCGACCGCGAGCGCGGCGAGAGCGGCCGCCGCGCCGAGCAGCTCGGGCAGCCGGAGGATCCGCAGCTTGGCGTTGGTGGACTCGATCAGAGCCAGCGCGCCGGCGGCGACCGCGAGCTTGGCGCCGACAGCGAGCATCGCTATCGGGACGACCGGTCCGATGCCGGCGGGCACGAACATCGCGATCAGCAGCGCGACGAGCGTGACCTGCTTCAGCTGGGTCGCCCACTGGACGATCCCGAGATCACGTCCGGCGTACTCGAGGACCATCCCCTCGTGGATCATGGTGAGCTCGAGATGCGTGTCGGGGTTGTCGACGGGGACCCGTCCCGTCTCCGCGACGACGACGACCGCGAGAGCGGCGAACGCCAGCATCTGGCTGAGGGCGATCGAGCGCACCGGATCCTCTAGGAGCCAGGCGGAGGTGGCGCTGATATCCGTGCCGCCGCTCGCGACGCCGACGGCGAAGATAGCCAGGAGGAGCGCCGGCTCGATCAGGGCTGCCACCGCGACCTCCCGGCTCGCGCCCATCCCCCCGAAGGAGCTGCCGGTATCGAGACCGGCGAGGGCCAGAGCGAAGCGTCCGAGAGCGAAGAGCGCGACCAGCGCGAGGGCGTCCGCCCAGGGCGCCAGTGGCGCGGGGAGCCAGAGGAACGGCACGATCAGCGCCGCGGCCGCGGCGGTCGCGGCGTAGACGCCGGGGGCCGCGCGGAAGATGGCCGACGCCGGCGCGGGCACGATCGTGTCCTTCCGCAGAAGCTTCCAGAGATCGAAGTACGGCTGTAGCGGCGGCGGTCCACCACGCCCCTGGAGGCGTGCCTTTGCTGTCCTGATGACGCCGTTGAATGCGGGCGCGAGGCCCGCGAGCACCACGAGATGAACGACCGCGAGGGCGGTCGTCGCCAACGGATCGCTCATCGCGCCACGACCACGCCGAGAAGGAGCGCTCCTACCAGGTACGCGAGGTACAACTGCAGCGAGCCGTTCTGTGCGCGGCGCACGACGTGGGACACGGCCACCAGCCGCTCCGTGACGGCTCTATAGAGATATCGCTCGTAGATAGGTGAGATGTGCGCTCGGTAGCGAACGACCTCCACCGACCGGGTGCCGGCCCGGTGGACCAGCTCTATCTCGCGTACGGGCCGCACGATCCCCCGGAACATCAGGCGGATCGGCTTGGCGAACGCCGTCGAGGTGTACTGGTGGACCGGCTGGAGGGCGATCCCGCAAGCCCACGTCTCCGCGAGCCGCGAGCGCACCGGGCCGAGGATGCGCGCACCGCCGACGACCACGAAAGAGAGAACGACGATCGCCGCCGCGAGGACGGGAACGCCGAGATGGCCGGCGACCGCGCCCGCCCCGGCGAGCTCCCATCGCGGAGCGGCGGTCGACGGCGAGACCACCGCGCCAAGTGCGGCGCTCACCGGTCCCGCGGCAACGCCGAGCACCACGCAGGCGAGCGCGAGCGTGATCATCGCGGCGCGCTCGGGCCACCCGGCCTCGACGGCTTCCGCGGCTCCACGTCCGCGTGGCAGAGCCAGGAACGTCACGCCGAACGCCTTCACGAAGCACGCGACCGCGAGGGCGCCCGTCAATGCCAGCGCCCCTCCGGCAAGGAGCGGCACCAGGCTCAGCGCGGCCGGAGCGGCCGAAGCGCCGAGCGCGAGGAGGGACTGGAACGTGAGCCACTCGCTCGCGAAGCCGTTGAGCGGCGGCAGCGCGCTGATGGCCGCGCTGCCGACGAGGAACGTCGCCGCCGTGACGGGCATCCGCCGCGCGAGTCCCCCGAGATGCTCGAGGTCGCGCGTGCCGGCGGCGCTGTCGACGGCGCCGGCACCGAGGAACAGGAGCGCCTTGAAGGTCGCGTGGTTGACGGTGTGGAAGAGCGCGGCGGACAGGCCGAGCGTGACCACCGCCGTCGCGTCGAGCGTTCGAGCGACGAGCGCGACCCCGAGGCCGAGCAGGATGATCCCGATGTTCTCGACGCTGTGGAAGGCGAGCAGCCGCTTCAGGTCGTGCTGCATGAGCGCGTAGAGGACGCCGAGGACGGCGGAAGCGGCACCCAGCGCGATGACGAGCGATCCCCACCACGCGGGGCCCGGCCCCAGCCACTCGAAGCCCAGACGGAGAAGGCCATAGATCCCGAGCTTGATCATCAGACCCGACATGAGCGCGGAGACGTGCGATGGAGCGAGCGGGTGGGCACGCGGAAGCCACACATGGAGCGGGACGATCCCGGCCTTCGTCCCGAACCCGACGAGCCCAAGCACGAAGACGAGATCGGCGAGTCCGCCGGTGAGATCGCCGGGCCGCCAGTCGGCGAATGCGAGCGAGCCGCTCGGCGCGGCGAGGAATATGAAGGCGACGATCATCGCCGCCGTGGCCGTGTGGGTCATGACCAGGTACGCCCACGCGGCCTCACGGACCTCATCGCGTCGGTGGTCCGAGAGCACCAGGCCGAAGGACGCGAGCGTCATCGTCTCCCAGGCAAGCAGGAAGGTGAAGGCATCCCCGGCCACGACGACGCCGAGCATCGAGAGGACGAAGAGCGCGTAGAGGACGGCGCTGCCGCGGAAGGTCGGGCCATGGCGTCCGTGTCCGAGGGCGTAAAGGGTCACCGGGATCGAGACGGCAACGATGAGGATCGCGAAGAGCGCAGCCAGCGCGTCGATGCGCCAGCTGATGGCTACGTCCGGCACGTGACGCCCCCGGAGAAGCACGTCAACTCATCGCCCATGGTGGCTCGCGAGCGTGCGGAGAGCACTTGCGGGTAGAGGATCCGCTAGCTGCGGGCGCGCGCGATGGCGCTCATGACGGAGGCACTCGGGGCGCGCCGCGATCATTCCGAGCGGCGACGCGGGCGGCGCGCCAGCGCTCGTAGCGCGTCGCGACGTGGCGGGCGAAGGTCGCGGCGCTGTCGGGCTCGCGCGCGATGCGGCGGACGTACCCGCGGACGGTGACCTCGACGCTCGCGCCGAACATGAACGGGTGCGCGTACACGAAGTCGCGGACGGCGGAGGCGTCGTGGGATCGCTGCTCGTCCTTGAGCCACCTCATGTAGTACTCGAGCGCCGTCGCAGGCAGAAGTGCGCCGAGCGACACTGACCGCCAGGGCATCAGCGAGCCCTCATAGAAGATGCTTCCGCCGGACGGCCGCGCTCGCCGCTTCGCCGCGAGCTGGCGTGCTCCTCACGCTCCTGAGCCCGCTGGAGCTGCTGAAGGCCGAGGAGGCGGTCGTTGAACATCTGCCGGGCCACGTCGAGGAGCTCCCCGACGAGCGCGTCGCGCAGCGCGTAGCGCACGGTCGCGCCCTCGCGCTGGCCTTCGACGATCCCGTGCGCGCGCAACACGCCGAGCTGCTGCGAGGCCGTCGAGGGCTCGACCTCGAGCTGCTGGAGGAGCTCGGCGACGGTCATGTCACCGGATCGAAGGAGCTCGACGATCTTGATCCGCAGCGGATTGCCAAGCACCTTGAAGAGCTCTGCCTTGAAGCGGTGGAGCGGCTGGTCCACGGGCCTCCTCGTCGGGCGTGCCGCGCCTCTGGCGGGATCCTATCGTCTAGTTCATCACTTCACAAGTTGTGAAAGTCATACGAGGTCGGCGGAAACCCCTTCGAACTCGTGCAGCACGGCCTCGGCCCGACCCAACACGCGCCGCGCTACGACACGATCAGCGCGGTCACCATGCCGAACATTCCGTCCCGCCCCTCGACGTGCGGGAGGATGTGACAGTGGAAGGCCCAGACGCCCGGCTCATCGCACTCGATGACCACGTCGTAGCGCTCGCCCGGGTTGACGCCGAGCGTGTCGCAGGTGAACGCGGCACTCCCCAGCGGATACCCGTCGCGGGCGACCACACGCATGGGCATCCCGTGCAGGTGCCAAGGGTGCATCATGTTGCCCTCGTTCATGAAGCGGATGTAGATCCGCTCACCTAGCTTCGCGACGATCGGCTTCGTTGCCGGGAAGCCGCGGCCGTTGATGGTGAATCCGCCCAGCGCGTCGTTGCTGATCCAAACGATGTCCTGCGTGACGCCGTGCTTGCTCTCGGGGCGCTCGGCCGGATCGCTGGGGTCGACGATGAACGCGCCCAGGAGTCCGCGACCGACCTGGTCCGTGGCGTTGTGATGCGAGTGATACATGTGAGAGCCGGGCGTCCGCGCGACGAACTCATATGTGAATGAGGCCCCCGGCTGGATCGGATCCTGTGTGACGTGCGGTACGCCGTCCATGTTGTTGGGAAGTCGCTGCCCATGGAAGTGCACGCCCGTCGTCTCGGGAAGCCCATTCGTGAAGCTCGCGCGGACCAGGTCCCCTTCGACCACCCGCAGCGTGGGACCCGGCCACATCGCGTTGTAGCCGAGAGCGTCGATCGGCGGCTTCAGCGCGTCGATCCGGTGCTTGGTCTTCTCGATGGTCATATCGAAGACCTTCGCGTCGCCCTCGACCCGAGGGGCCAGCGCCTGTGTGCCGTACGGCGTGACCCTCTCCCACTCGCCGCCGACGAAACGCTTGACCGCAGCCGCGGCAGCCGCGTCGTGATCGACGATCGCGCCGGTCCCTACCGCCGGCGTCGCGGTGTGCCCCGGCGTATGCGTCGGCGTAGTGGCCGGCGTCGGGGTCGGAGTTGGCGCGGCGATGGCCGGCCTGGCCAGGCCGGTCGCTCCGAGGAAGGCGGTGGCGACGCCACCGGCGCCCACCGTGGCCATCGTCCCGAGGAGCGCGCGGCGTGCGATCACGGCGGCGCGGTCGTCGTCGATGTCAGGTCCGTTCGTGCGCTGCTCAGCCATGGTGTCTTTCCCCCGACCGCATCCTGTCCGTGAGCCCGTTCCCGGCGCCGGTCGCATCCCGCGTCACTCGATCACCAGCTTGCCCTTCATCCCCGCCTGGTAGTGACCCGGGAGGAAGCAGCCGATCTCGTAGGTGCCCTTGGCCGCGGGGACGGTGAAGCGCAGCTGGCCGGTCTTGCCCGCGGCGACCACGACCTCGAAGCCGGTGTGCTCGCGCTCGACCTTGGCGCCGACGACCTCGGTCTCGACGTCCTTGAAGAGATCCTCGGCGTAGCCCTTGCCATCCGTGGAGGGCGCCTTTCCGGCCATGAACTCGTGCTCGACCGTGCTCTTGTTGACGAGCTTCAGCGTGACCCGCTCGCCGGCCTTGAGCACGATGGGGTCTGGCTTGAAGAAGAACGTCCCGAGCTCGACCTCGATCGTGCGACCGGAGGCCTCCCCCGCCGGGGCACCGCCCGCGGTCGGGGCGCAGGCCGCCAGGAGCAGGACCGCCCCGCCGAGCAGGGATGTGATGAGCCTTCGTTGTGAGCGCATGTGAGCCTTCCTTTCATCGTCGTGCGTTCGTGGCGCGTTCGCCCGCGTCAGTGGCATCAGTGCCCTCCACCGCTTCCATCGAAGATCGCCGGGGCCGCCGGACCCTCGACCTCGAGGTAGCCCAGCGCCCCCTTGCTGAAGACGCGCGGGAGCGCGTGGTCCACCAGCAGGTAGCGGCCGGGCACGTCCACCATGAACTCGACGATCGTCGAGCCACCGGCGGGCACGAGGGTGGTCTGGACGTTGCGGAGCGGCTCGCTGCCGATGGAGCCCTCCGCGTACACGCGGTCGAAGATCTCGCCGATGACATGGAAGCTCGAGGGCAGGAACCCGCCGACCCCGATGTACATCCGGATCCGCTCGCCGACCTTCGCCTTGAGGGCCCTCCCGTCGGTGAGCGCGCCGGTCCGTCCGTTGAACACCACGTACGTCGGGTGCTCGTCGGTCATGCGCTGGTAGTCCGTCTCGTGGTGTCCCTTCGTACCGAGGGCGGCGTTCGTGTACAGCTCCGCCTGCACGACCGCGAACTCGCGGTCCACGGGCGGCAGGCCGCCGGCCGGCTCGACGAGGATCAGGCCGTACATACCGCTGGCCACGTGCATCGGGACTGGCGCCGTCGCGCAGTGGTAGACGTACAGACCGGGGTTCAGCGCCTTGAACCGGAAGCTCTTCTCTCCCCCGGGCGCGACCTGGGTCGCCCCGGCGCCACCGCCCGGCCCGTTCACCGCGTGGAGGTCGATCGAGTGGGTGGCCGCGCTCGCGGCGGAGTTCTTGAGGCTCAGCTCAACGGTGTCGCCCTCGCGCACGCGCAGGAACGGACCGGGGACGCTGCCGTTGAAGGTCCAGTAGGCGAAGGTCGCCCCTTCCTCCGGAGCGCCTACGACCTCGCGCGTCTCGAGCTCGATGCGGACCGTCGCCGGGTCCGACCGCCCGAGGGGCGCGGGCACCGCCGCGGATCCCGCGATCTCCGGGACCGTCGTCGGCTTCGCCGGCGCGAGGGTCGGCTGCGACGGGGGCACGGCGGCCGAGCTGCAGGCCGTGGCGACCAGCAAGAACGCCGCGAGCGACGCGAGGACGCCACGACCAAGGACCATGTGACACCTCCTAGTGCTGTTGTCCACAGGCTCGGGCTGCCGGTAGGGGGACGACAGGGCCCTCCGGCATCGTCCACCGGGTCTATCGGCTCATGGAAAGCGGCCCATAGGACATGAGTGGCGCTCACCGCCGAGCGGCGCTGACGGATGGTGCCGGTGGACCCTGCGTCCACGCCGGCCAACGGGTAGATGCTTGACGCGAAGTGCGGACCGACGGATCGAGCAGGGCACCATCAGGGCGACCGACCCGAACGCGATAGCGGTGACGGCTGGGCTCAGCGCCCTCGAGCGAAGAGACCGTGGGCGTCGCCGGAGTGGGCCTCGAGCAGCTCGTGCGCGTCCAGCACGTCGTCGACGGTCAGCGGCGGTGGGCGGTGACCCGCCGTGGATACGTGCCGGCCCGCGCGCTCGGCGATGACGGCCTCGACACCCTGCCGCCCGCAGACGGCGCAGTCGCACTGGATGAGCCAGTGCTCGTCACGGCGCCCCGCCACCCGGAGATCGTCACGGCCATAGGCCGCACCGCAGGCGGCGCAACGGACGCTCCCGACCATCTCCTCGAGCCAGCCGACCCTCTCCGACATACCCCGATCATCGCTCCGGTCCAGCCGCAGCGGGAGGGCCGAGAGTCCCGAGGCGGATAGGCCCAGCGGCCCTTCCGGCGAGCACTCCCGTGCTGAGGATGGCGCTATGGCGGAAGGTCTTCGGACCGAGATCGACGACGGCGTCGCCTGGCTCACGCTGGACAGACCGCCGCTGAACGTCCTCGACACCGCGCTCCTCCAGCATCTCGCCGACACGATCGACGACCTCGGGAAACAGGTCGACCTCCGGCTCATCGCGATCCGCGGCGAAGGGAAAGTGTTCTCGGCAGGTGTGGACGTAGGCGAGCATCTCGGCGACGAGCTCGTCCCGATGCTCGAGGCGTTCCGGCGCACGGCGATGCGGCTCGTGGCGAGCGACGTCCCGACGCTGGCCGTCGTCCACGGAGCGGCGCTCGGCGGGGCGTGCGAGCTCGTGGCGCTCGCGGACCTCGCGATCGTCGCCGACGACGCGACGCTGGGCGTCCCCGAGATCCAGCTCGGGGTCGTCCCGCCGGTCGCCGCGGCGTGCTTCCCGAGGCTCATCGGCGCGCAGCGTGCGGCCGCGCTCATCCTCACGGGCGACACGATCAGCGGCGTCGAGGCGGCGCGGCTCGGGCTGGTCTGGAGGAGCGTCCCGCCCGATCAGCTCATGAACGAGGCGCGCGCGGTGGCCGAGCGCTTCCGCGGCCTGTCGGCGAGCGCGCTGCGCCTGGCGCGCCGGACGCTGCGCGGCGCGATGCGCCTCTCCCTCCAGCAGGCCATCGCCGACGCGACGGATCTCCAGATGCGCGCCATCCCGGAGATGGCCGACGCGCAGGAGGGCCTGCGCGCGTTCATCGAGAAACGGAAGCCGGTCTGGTCGCACCGCTGACTCACAGACCGATCCCCCTTCCGATGCGCGCCGTGCTGCCGATGGCGGATCAGCGCCGCGACCTTCCCGTCACCGCGCTCTTTCTCGCGAGCAGCGCGCTCGTCGCACTCACCGCGGGCTTCGCGCTCGGCGCGTGGCTGCTGTTCCATGCATCGCTCGGCGTGCCGCTGCCCGCGGGCGGCTGGGCCGCGCTGGTCCAGATCCACGGCCACGCGCAGCTCGTCGGCTTCGCGGGCCTGCTCATCATGGGCGTCGGCTACCGCGTCCTCCCGCGCTTCCGCGGAGCGGACCCACCGAGGACCGGTGCGGTCATCGCGTCGTTCGTGCTCGTCGCGGCGGGGCTCGCGCTGCGCTCGGCGCTCGTGTGGCCCGACGCGCCGGCCCGATCCCTCCTCCTCGTCGCGTCCGGGACGCTCGGGCTGGCGGGCGCCCTGGTGTACGCGGGGATCGTGCTCGACGTCCTCACGAAGGGAGAGAGCCCGCATCGGGCGGACGAGGTCCTCATCGCGCTCGGCGCGCTCTGGTATCCCGTCGGCGCCGCCTGGGGCCTCGTGGCGCTCGTGCCGGCGCTCTCCGGTGCGTCGGCCGCGGATCCCGGCGCCGGCACGGCCGCGGTGTCGGCGCTGCTCCTCGGGTTC
>CAZTAI010000004.1:0-28393 GCA_964611555.1 uncultured Chloroflexota bacterium
CGAAGATACGGGCCATGGAGCGCATCGCCGAGCTCGAGCCGGAGCGCCGGGGGCCTTATGCCGGAGCGGTCGGCTATCTCGCCTTCGACGGCACGCTCGACACGTGCATCGCGATCCGCACCGCCGTCGTCCAGGACGGCGTGTGCCGTATCCAGGCCGGCGCCGGCATCGTGGCCGACTCCGACCCGGCGGGGGAGGAGGCTGAGACCCGCGCGAAGGCCCGCGCGCTGCTGCGCGCATGCGAGCTGACACGCTCGCTGGGGACGGAGCTATGAAGGTCGTCATCGTCGACAACTACGACTCCTTCACGTTCAACCTGGCGCAGGGTCTCGCGCAGCTCGGCGCGGAGGTCGACGTGATCCGCGCGGACGACGAGCGGCTCGGGGAGGCCATCGCGGCGCGGCCCGATCGCCTGGTGATCTCGCCTGGTCCAGGCCGGCCCGAGGCCGCCGGACGATCTTCCGTGCTGGTGCGCGAGGCGCCTGCGGCCGGCATCCGCACTCTCGGCGTGTGTCTGGGGCTGCAATGCGCAGCCGTCGCGTTCGGGGCTGCGGTCGTCCGGGCTCCCGAGCCGAGGCATGGCAAGACCTCCGCCGTCAGGCACGACGGGAAGGGCATCTTTAGCGGCGTGCCGGATCCCACGACCGCGACGCGGTATCACTCGCTCATGGTCGACGAGCGCACCCTCCCGGCCGACCTCGAGGTGACCGCCCGCAGCGAGGACGGCGTGGTCATGGCGCTGCGGCACCGGACCCTGCCTCTCGAGGCGGTCCAGTTCCATCCTGAGTCGGTGCTGACGGCGGACGGACCGGCGATGCTGCGGAACTTCCTCGAGGGGGCGCGCTGATGGACGCGGTCGGAGCACTCGGCGCGATCATTGGAGGACGAACGCTCACGCGCGACGAGGCGCGCTCGACGATGGCCTCGGTCATGGCGGGCGAGGCAACGGCGGCCCAGCTCGCGGCGCTCCTCACGGCTCTGCATGTCCGCGGCGAGACGGTCGACGAGATCGTGGGCTTCGCCATGGCGATGCGCGAGGCCGTGGTCCCGGTGAGGCTCTCGGCTACCGCTGTGGACATCGTGGGCACCGGCGGATCACGGGTCGACCCGTTCAACATCTCGACGACCTCCGCGGTCGTCGCCGCGGCCGCAGGCGCGAAGGTGGCGAAGCACGGGAACCGCGCCGCGACCGGCAGGTGCGGCAGCGCCGACGTCCTCGAGGCGCTCGGGGTGCGGATAGACCTCGGACCGGACGAGGCCGCCCGCTGCGTGGACGAGGCCGGCATCGCGTTCCTCTTCGCGCCGCGGTACCACCCGGCCATGCGGCATGCGAGCCCGGTCCGCCGCGAGATCAGGATCCGCACCGTCTTCAACCTGATCGGTCCGATCACGAATCCCGCCGGCGTGCGGCGGATGGTGCTCGGGGTGGCGACGCCTGAGGTGGGCGAGGCGATCGCCCGCGCTCTGGGCGAGCTGGGCTCCGATCACGTGCTCGTCGTCCACGGCGAGGAGGGGCTCGACGACATCAGTCCGACGGGCCGCACGGTGACCTGGGAGCTGCGTGGCGGTGCAGTGAAGACCGGATCGGTGGATCCGGCCGAGCTCCGCCTGCCGGCGGGGACGGCCGACGAGATCCGCAGCGGTGACGCCGCGGCGAATGCCGCGACCGCGCGGTCGATCGTCGGCGGCGAGCGGGGGACCCGCAGGACCGCCGTGCTGATGAATGCCGGAGCGGGCCTGTACGTCGCGGGAATGGCCGAGAGCCTGCGCGAGGGCGCGGCTCTCGCGGCGGCGGCGATCGACAGCGGTGCGGCCGTCGCCACGCTCGACCGGTTCATCGGCACGAGCCAGCGGCTCGGTGCCGCCGCGGCGGCGACCACATGACCGACTTCCTTGAGCGGGTCGTCCGGGAGCGGCGCGCCTACGTGGCCGCGGCCCGCGCGTGGAAGCCACTAGAGCAGGTCCGATCAGCCGCCCAGCGGGCGGCGCTCGGTCGGGGGACGCTCGGCTTCGCACGGGCACTGCGCGAGCGCCGCGAGACGGGAACGCTCGCCGTGATCGCGGAGGTCAAGCGAGTGTCCCCAGCGCTGGGGCAACTTGCAGAAGGCCTCGACCCGGCGCGCCTCGCCCAGCGGTACCAGGAGGCGGGGGCTGCCGCGATCTCGGTCCTGGTCGAGCCGCAGCACTGGGGCGGCTCGCTCGACGATCTGCGCGCCGTAGAGAGCGCGGGCCGACGGCTGGTCTACGCCACGGCCACGGGGGAGACCGCACCCAACGCCGGGCCCGTGCCGGTCCTGGCTAAGGATGTGATCGTCGACGAGTACCAGATCGCGGAGGCAGGTGCCGCCGGAGCCCACGCCGTGCTTCTCATCGCCGAGGCGCTGAGCGACGAAGATCTCTTGAGGCTGATCTTGGCGGCGCGCACTCTTGGACTGGATGTGCTGCTTGAGGCCCATGACCCGGTGGACTTCGACCGCGCGCTGAACGCGGAGAAGAGGACACGCCAGGCCGGAGCCGCTACCGGCGGTCCGGCGCTGACTGGTGAGACCGTGCTCGGCGTGAACGCACGTGATCTCCGCGAGCCGTCCCGGATCGACCGCCGGCGCGTGCACGAGCTGGCGCCGCGCGTCCCTGCCGGCCCGGTGTTCGTTGCCGAGTCGGGGATCACCTCCGTCGAGGATGCGGAGGCGTTGCCCATGCGCGTCGACGCGGTCCTCGTCGGCACGGCTCTCGTGCGCGCGGCCGATCCCGCGCCGCTCGTTCGCGCGCTTGCGTCGGCCCGGCCCGGAAGGGCACTGGCATGACGGCGCAGACACCGGTCACGCGCGGCCGCTTCGGCACCTTCGGTGGTCAGTACGTTCCGGAGACGCTCATGCCCGCGGTCATCGAGCTCGAGGCAGCGTTCGACGAGGCCTGGAAGGACGTGGCGTTCCGCGCGGAGCTGGATCACTTGCTGCGCACCTATGTCGGCCGACCGACGCCGCTCACGGATGCGCGACGGCTCGCGGAGGCGGTCGGCCTCGGCCGCGTGCTCCTCAAGCGCGAGGACCTCACGCACACCGGCGCGCACAAGATCAATAGCGCCATGGGGCAGGCGCTCCTGGCGAAGCGGATGGGGAAGAAACGTGTCATCGCGGAGACCGGCGCGGGGCAGCACGGCGTCGCGGCGGCGACGGCCTCCGCGCTGCTCGGCCTCGAGTGCGTCGTCTACATGGGCAGCGTCGACATGAAGCGCCAGGAGCCGAACGTCCACCGCATGCGACTCCTCGGCGCGGACGTGCGCGAGGTAGACAGCGGCAGCCGCACGCTGAAGGACGCGGTCAACGAGGCCATCCGCGATTGGGTCACCAACGTGCGCACCACCTACTACCTGCTCGGGTCCGCGATCGGCATGCACCCGTATCCGACGATCGTGCGGGAGCTGCAGTCAGTGATCGGCGTGGAGGCCAGGGCTCAGACGCTCGAGCGCACCGGCCGTCTTCCGGACGCCGTGGTCGCCTGCGTCGGCGGTGGCTCCAACGCGATCGGCATGTTCGCCGCGTTCCTCGAGGACTCGCGGGTACAGCTCCGCGGCGTCGAGGCCGGCGGCGAGGGCCTTGAGACGGGCCGGCACGCCGCGTCCATCAGCGGAGGGTCGCCTGGTGTCCTGCACGGAACACGCACGTACGTGCTGCAAGACGAGGCTGGGCAGATACGCGAGACGCACTCGGTCTCGGCCGGCCTCGACTACCCCGGCGTCGGCCCGGAGCACGCCGCGCTGCACGAGAGCGGGCGCGTGAAGTACGTCGCGCGTACCGATGCCGAGGCTCTCGACGCGTTCCGCTTGCTCTGCCGCACCGAGGGGATCATCCCCGCGCTCGAGCCCGCGCACGCCATCGCGGAGCTACCGGCCCTGGCGCGCGAGCTCGGGCGTAACGCCACCGTGGTCCTGTGCCTCTCGGGTCGCGGTGACAAGGACCTCGCGACCGTGACGGGGATGAAGTGAGCGTGGCGGTGGCGACCGGCGTCCAGCGCATCGAGCGCGCCTTCGCGTCCGCTCGTGCCGAGAGACGGGTCGCCATCGTCGTCTACCTGACGGTCGGGTTCCCCGAGCGCGCCGCCACGGCCGGGCTGCTGCGGGCGGCGCTCGACGGCGGCGCCGACGTCATCGAGCTCGGCGTGCCCTTCAGCGATCCCATGGCGGACGGCGCCACGATCCAGCGCGCGAACGAGGTGGCGCTCGGTCACGGGGTGACGCTGGCGGACTGCATCGCGGAGGGCCGCGCCCTGGTGCGCGACCGCGACGTGCCCGTCCTGCTCATGGGCTACCTGAACCCGTTCCTGGCGTACGGGACGGTCCGGCTCGCGGCCGACCTGCGCGCGGCGGGACTGGCCGGCCTGATCGTCCCCGACCTGCCGGCCGAAGAGAGCGCCGAGCTCGACCGCGACCTCGTGCCCGCGGGTCTGGTGCGGATCGACCTCTACGCGCCGACCACGCCCGACGACCGGCTCGAGCGCCTGCTCCCCTCGGCACGCGGGTTCGTGTACTGCGTCTCGCTCACGGGCGTGACGGGCGCGCGGGCGGAGCTACCGGCGGACGTCGGCGCCTACATCCACCGTGTGCGGGCTCGCACATCACTCCCGATCGCGCTCGGCTTCGGGATCGCGTCGCCGAAGCACGTGCGCGCCCTGGCCGGGATCGTGGACGGAGTGGTCGTCGCCAGCGCCGCCATCGACGCGATCGGGCGCGCAGCGCCGCTTGACCGCGAGCGTTCGCTGCGCGACTTCGTCCGCTCGCTCCGAGAGGCGGGCGAGCGATGACCGCCGTGCGGGGCGTGCGCGGAGCGACCACGGTCGCGGCGAACGAGCGCGCCGGGATCCTCGCGGCGACGCGCGAGCTGCTGGAGCAGGTCGTGCGCGCGAACGGCATCGTGCCTGGCGACGTGGCGAGCGCCACGTTCACGGTCACTCCGGACCTCGACGCCGAGTTCCCGGCGTTCGCGGCGCGCGAGATCGGCTGGACCGAGGTGCCGCTCATGTGCGGACGCGAGATACCGGTGGCCGGCGCGCTTGGTCTCTGCGTACGCGTGCTCATCCACTGGAACACCGATCGCGCGCAGGGTGATGTCCGCCACGTGTTCCTGCACGGCGCCCGGGCGCTGCGTCCCCGCTGGGCGGTCGACCTCCCCGGTGACCCGCCGCTGGACGCGAAAGAGGTCCAGCGTCAGGCCAAGGGATATGAGAAGGAGGGGCGCTAGTGCTCGTGGTGATGAAGCGCGACGCGACCAGTGCCGAGATCGACGGCGTGGTGGCGCGCATCGGAGAGCTCGGGCTCACCGCGGTGCCTCTCCCGGGCGCGGAGCGCACGGCCATCGGGACGTTCGGTGTCGCCGCACGCGAATACGAGGAGCAGCTCGAGTCGATGCCGGGCGTGCAGGAGATCGTCTACGTCTCGAAGCCCTTCAAGCTGGCCTCGCGCGAGGTGCGCCCCGCCGACACCATCGTGAGCGTCCGTGGCGTCGAGATCGGCAGCGGCAAGCCGCTAGCGGTGATCGCCGGACCGTGCTCCGTCGAGGGTCGCGACCAGACCCTTGCGACAGCGCGAGCGGTGCGAGACAGCGGCGCGACGCTCCTGCGCGGTGGCGCGTACAAGCCCAGCACCTCGCCGTACCAGTTTCGCGGCCTTGGCGAGCCGGGCCTCGTGATCCTCGATGAGGCCCGTGCCGCGACCGGGCTGCCGATCGTCACCGAGGTCCTGACCCCTGCGGACGTCGCCCTGGTGGCGCGCTACGCGGACTGCCTCCAGATCGGCGCGCGGAACATGCAGAACTTCTCGCTGCTCGACGCGGTGGGGGAACAGCGCCTGCCGGTCCTGCTCAAGCGCGGGATGTCCGCGACCGTCGAGGAGTTCCTGCTCTCGGCCGAGTACATCCTCGCGAAGGGCAATCCCAACGTGATCCTGTGCGAGCGCGGCATTCGCACGTTCGAGCGATACACCCGCAACACCTTCGACATCAACGCCATACCTCTGCTGCGCCGGCTGACCCACCTGCCGGTGGTCGCCGATCCGTCGCACGGGACGGGCAAGTGGTACCTCGTCGCCCCGGTGGCTCTGGCAGCCATCGCCGCCGGAGCGGATGGGGTGATCGTGGAAGTGCATCCCACACCCGATCACGCGCTCAAGGACGGCTTTCAGTCGCTCACGTTCGAGAACTTCGCCGCCCTGATGCGCACCGTCCCGGCGGTCGCCGCGGCGGTCGGGCGACCCGTCGCGAACCCGGCGATCACCGCGTGAAGCTCGGCGTCGCCGGGCTCGGGCTCATCGGCGGGTCCATCGCGCTGGGCCTGCGCTCGGGCCACACCGTTCAGGGATACGACCGGTCGACCGAAGCGCGACAGGCCGCGGAGGCGCGCGGGATCGCGGTCGTCGAGCGGCTCCAGGACCTGCTCCCCGCCGATGCGGTGATCCTTGCCACGCCCATCGACCAGATCGTGCCCACCCTCGAGGAGCTCGTCCCGCATGCGGGCAGCGCGACCCTTATCGAGGTGGGCTCGCTGAAGTCTGCGGTCGCCGCGTTCGCCGATCGCGCGCCAGCGGATAGCCGGATCGTGGGCCTCCACCCTATGGCCGGTGGCACCGCGACAGGTATCGCCGCGGCCGACCCCGTGATGTTCCGCGGCCGCCCATTCCTGGTCGTGCCGACGGCGCGCACCGACAGCCACGCGAAGGCGCTCGCGACGCGGATCGCGCAAGCGCTCGGTGGCAATGTGACCGAGGTCTCGGTCGAGGCTCATGACCGCGCGGTCTCGGCCGTTTCGGCCCTGCCGCTTGCGGTGGCTGTCGCGCTCGCGCGCGTAGCGCGTGAGGCCTCCCCGGTCGATCTCGAGCTGGTCGCCGGCCCGGGCCTGCGTGACGCCACGCGGCTCGCGGCGACGTCGCCCGACCTCGCGCTCGCGCTGCTCGCCGCACCTGGGCTGCGCGAGCACCTCGCCTCGCTCCGAGGCGCGATCGAGGAGGTCGAACGGGCGCTGGGGGATGAGCAGGCGCTGCGCACGCTGCTCGAGCGGGCCGTGGATCCGAGCGACGGTGGACCCGGGGCGCGCTAGGCCACGAAGTCACCACGCGCGAACGCGTGCGTGAGCAGTCCGAGAAGTAGCAGCGAGAGTACGACCCATGCCCAGTGCACGCGTCGGTCTTCGCCGAGGATCGCGAGCACGACGAGGGCCGGGAACACGACCGACAGATAGCGTGTCGTCCCGCTCAGCGGGATCGGATTGATCCGCGTCGCGAGGACGGCGAGAAGCGGCGCCGCGTACAGGGTCAGATCGAGCGGCAGCCGGCGGATGCCCACGACGACCAGGACGCCAAAGAGCACGAGTAGCCCGAGGTTCGCCGCCTGCAGAGGGTCGCCACGCTCGATCGTCCATCGCAGCGACGCCTCCACGACCTCCCACGGCGGATGGAACGATGAGGAGCCCATCCGCTGTGCCTGTTCGAGGGGGGTCTCGCCCGTGAGGCTCTTCGCAGCGAAGGAAAAGGCGAGGAACGCTGCCGGCGCCGCGGCGAGCGCGATCAGAGCGTCGACGCGCGGCAGTCGGGTGCCGCCCTCGCGCCACTCGCGGAGAGCGAGCCACGCGAGCGGGAGCGCGATCAGGATGCCGACCGGTCGCGTGAGCCCGGCCAGGAGGGCGAGCGCCGCGACGACCACCCAGTGCCCTCGCCGCGCTCTCTCGATCGCCCACACCGAGACGGCGAGGAACGTCGCCTCGGTGAACGGAGCAAGGAGGAAGAGGGCGCCCGGGAAGATCGAGACATAGGCCATGGCGCGCCGGGCGACGCTGTCGGGAAGCTCGGGCGTGAGGAGCCGGTAGATGCCCCATAGGGCGAGCACCAGCGCGGCCGCCGACACGAGGAGGCCGGCCACGACGAAGGACCCGCCGATGACCGTGCCGACGGCTTTGAAGAGGAACGGCACGAAGGGGAAGAAGCCGCCGTCGCCTTCGGGCCGGTAACCGTACGTCGCGATCTTCACGTACCAGCACGCGTCCCAGCGCTCCCAGATCCCCAGGACCTTGAAGGCGATCCCGACCTTGTGCTGCTCGGGCATCGAGGACCAGCCTGTGCGCGCCTCCTCGAAGTGACACGGATGCGGCCACGTGCGCTCGCTCGCGACGTACGCGCCGGCGATGGAGAGCGCGATCCGCAGGACGGCGACGAGCCAGATCGCTTCGATCAGCGCGGGAGGCAGCGACGCGAGCCAGCGTGCCGCGCGCGAGGCCGGCTCTCTCAGCCGGCGAGCTCCGCGAGCATCTCGTAGAACCCGGGGTAGGTCTTGGTCACGACCTCGGCTCCCTCGATCGAAACGCCCGGCACGACCAGCGCCAGGACGGAGAACGCCATCGCGATGCGGTGGTCGCCCGCCGCATCGACGACGCCGCCGTGGAGAGGTGCGGGCACGATCCGGATCCCGTCCGCGTACTCGGTGACGTCACCGCCCAGGGCGCGCAGGCCGGACGCGACCGCTGCGATGCGGTCGCTCTCCTGCTTACGGGTGTGACCGAGGCCGAGAAGCTCGCTGGGGCCCTGGGCGCACGCCGCCACGATCGCGATGGTGGGGAACGTGTCGGATATGTCGCGCAGGTCCTCGCGGATGCCGTAGAGCGCTCCGGTCCGCCGGACGCTCACGCCGCCGAAGAGCGTCGAGACGCTGCAGCCCATGTCGCGCAGGATCTCGAAGGCGCGAACGTCGCCCTGGTCGCCAGCCTTGGCGCGCGGGACGACGTTCTCGATGCTCACGCGGCCGCCGAGGAGCGCCACCGCGGCGGCCGGGTAGGTCGCGGCGGTGACGTCGCCGGGGACCTTCACGTCGCGGGCCTCGACCGGCTGCGGAGCGATGCGGAACTCGTTCGACGCGAGCCGCTCCACGTTCACACCCCTGCGCTCGAGCGCGGCGACGGTCATCTCGACGAAAGGCGCCGACGCCAGCGCCCCGGAGATCCGGAGCGTGAGGCCCTGACGTGTGCGCGGCGCCGCGAGAAGCAGAGCGGAGGCGAACTGGCTGGACTCCCGTCCCGGGATGTCGACGGATCCGCCGCGTAGCGGCCCGGTGACCGTGAGTGGGAGTGAGTCGCCGTCGACGGTGGCACCAAGCTCCCGGAGCGCTCGGATCAGTGGCGCCATGGGCCGCTGCCGGAGTCGAGCGCTCCCATCGATGCGTGTGCGACCCGGCAGCGTCGCCGCCAGGGCCGTGCCGAAGCGCGCCACGGTGCCGGCGTCGCCCGCATCGATACGCGCTTCGACCATTGGCGCACCGTCACCGATGCCTGTGACCGTGACAACGCCTGCCGGTCCGCCGTCGACCGCACAACCAAGAGCACCGATGGCGCCTCGCATCGCGCGGACGTCCTCGCCGGGATCGCTCTTGCCGAGGTCGATGGCCGAGCGGCCCTTCGCCAGTGCCGACAGGAGCAGCTCGCGGTTGGCCACGCTCTTGGAGGCAGGCACGCGCACGCGCTTCTCGATCGGGTGTCGGATGGGTGGGATCGTTCGGATGGCCAACTGCGGGCTGTCAGGATAGATAACCGAGTGACTGGGCGCAGTGACTGGCGGCCGATGGCGGTCATGCTCGTTGTCGCGTTCGTCTTCGGCGCGCTGCTCTACACCGGCGTGCTGGGTCCCGGCCTGATAGCCGGCGGGCCGGGCGACGCGTCCGCCTCGGCGAGCCCCACGGCGTCACCGACGCCGAGCCCGCCCGACATCGAGATCGCCCACGAGACCTGCTGCGAGCAGGCCGCGCGCTTCCTGCAGGTCAAGTGGACCTCCAACGTGCGTGTGACGGAAGCCACCCTCGTCATGGATCCGGCCCCACCGTTCGAGTGCGGCGCCACGGTCGCGGCGTCTGGGCTCGAGGGGGTCTTCGGGTGCACCGGACTCCTGCCCGGTCCCGTCGACCACGTCGCGACACTGACGGTGAGGACGGCGGCCGGCAGGTTCCCGGTCGTGCACAGCTTCCGCACGATGGGCAGCCGCCTCGAGGACGTGAAGTGGTTCACCGAGTTCGAGGACGCCAGCGGAACGCCTCTGGCCTGCGCCGCGGCCAGCTGCCGGATCGTGCAGCTGTACACGACCGGGGAGGATCCAATGACCGCAACGCAGATCCTCGAGCTCGGACAGCAGTTCAACGTGAGCCTCGACCCGGGGCTCGACCCCGCGGCGATCGCGACCGTGCTCGACCGGCTCGACGCCGAGAACGACTACCACTACTACCGGTTCGACACGCGCCAAGACGCCACGGAGTGGGCGGTCTACTGGCTGCTGCGAAGCGGGAAGCCGGTGATCGCGATCACGCTGGCCGGCCAGCACGCGCCGCTGGTGATCGGGTTCGCGGGCACGTACGGCGTCTACTACGACGACCCCGTCAACTCCATCGAGGGCGTCATCGTCCAGGATCCCCAGCGCGGCGACATGCGTCCGGAGACGAACAGGCGGCCCGACAAGTACCGCACCCCGGAGTTCCAGACCGGGCGCCTCCTGCTGCTGGATGAGTGGTACGGAGACGAGTGGTGGTTCAGATTCGCCTACGCGCCCGACGCTCGGGTCTCAGGCGGCCCGCGCATCCCGATCGATCGGAACGACGGCGCCTACCCGCTGCCGCACTGGACCGGGAAGTTCGTGCTGCTCGTCGATGATGGTGACGCCGAGTGGCCCTCCGACAGCGAGGGTCGCATCCGGTTCCGCTAGCGGACGACGGGGCAGGACGCGAGGTCGCCGGTCCGCATGCCGGTCCGTAGCGCTTCCTGACGCTGTGCGGACGAGCCGTGGGTCCAGCTCTCGGGTGTCACACGTCCCTGGGTCTCCTGCTGGATCCGGTCGTCTCCGACAGCTGCGGCAGCATCGAGCGCGGCCGCGACGTCCGCCTCTGAAGGCGGTTCGAGGAACCCGGTCGCGCTGGCGTGATGGATCCACACGCCGGCAAAGCAGTCGGCCTGGAGCTCGATCGGAATGGACGAGCCTCCCTCGAGCCCTCCGAGAACGTGCTGAACGTGGTGGCCGTACTCGTGCGCGATCACGTACGCCTCGGCGAACGGACCACCGCTCGCCCCGAAGCTTCCGCGGAGATCCTGGAAGAACGTCAGGTCGAGGTACACCTGCTCGTCGAGCGGGCAGTAGAAGGGCCCCTGCGCCGAGCTCGCGGTGCCGCAGTCGGCCTGCACGGAGCCCGAGAAGAGCACGGTCCTGGCCTGGCGATAGGTCATGCCGCGGCGCTCGAACTCTTCTGTCCAGTACGCCTGAACGCTGTTGACGAAGCCCACGACGCGGCAGTCGTCGCGGGTGTTGGCCTCCTCGGCGGTGTCGCACTCCTGGGCGCTCGGCGCGTTCTCGTATCCCTCGAGGCCGCTGACGGGCTGGAGCAGCTGGGTGGGGTCGCCGCCCAGCAGCACGATCGCGAGCATCAGGATCAGACCGAGCCCGCCTCCACCCGCGATGACCGGCCCCGCGCCGCCCATGCGGCGGCCGCGACGGTCGTCTACCTGGGACGGGTCGAACTTGGCGCCGGGGCGGAAGGACATCGGCCGCCCTTCCGCAAGTGGCGAGCCATCGCCGTCAGGCGGAACCTGAGCGCAGGGTCACCGGTCGAACATAGTCACCCTCGATCGTGCGGGACCACCATGCGCCGGTCCGCCGCCGCTCGTCCGGCGTGGTGAAGCGGTACAGCCAGAGGCGCGCTCGGACGAATTGAGGGCGGCGTCCTTCGAACGGATCGGTCCGCAGCAGCCGGAGCGTCGGCCCATCCGCTTCGAGCAGCTTGCCGAGGAAAGGCACGAACCACTCGTGGTACATGGGTGACGACATCGCCGCGAACCACATGAGCCAGTCGAGGCGCAGGTGGTACGGCGCGTACTGAGGCGGGCGACGCGCGAGGTCTCCGGGCTTTGCCTTGAACTCGTACTCGAGCCACTCCGTCTGCGGAGTGATGACGACGTCCTCCGTTCCTTCGACGCTGACCTCGTACCGTTCTTTCGTCACGCTCCCGAAGGCGCCGTAGGTGTTCACGAGATGGAGCGGGTCGAAGCTGTAGTTCATCAACTGCCGCCGCGAGAGCAGATTGCGGGCGGGCCGGTAGCTGAGGACGACGATGAGGCCGGTCACGAGGATGACCACCGCCGCATACCAGGCCGGAAGCTCCGTCGCCGGTGTGGCGATCGGCACGACGGCACCGAGCAATGGGCCGTCGAGGGCCGTGAACGCGAGGACGATCGTGATCACGTTCAGCCACGAGAAGTTGCCCGAGAGGAGCAGCCAGGACTGCGTCCCGACGATCACGAGCGCGGCGAGGCTCGCGATCGGCTGCGGCGCGAAGAGCAGGAACGGGACGACCAGCTGAGCGAAGTGATTCCCGAGCACCTCGGCGCGGTGGAAGGGCTTCGGGAGATGGTGGAACCACCAGCTGAGCGGGTTCGGCATCGGCTGTGTCTCGTGGTGGTAGTAGAGGCAGGTGAGGTCGCGCCAACAGTCATCTCCGCGGATCTTGATGAGACCCGCGCCGAACTCGACGCGGAACACCAGCCAGCGCAGCAGGATGATGAGCGGCAGCGGCACCGCCGTCGTCGCGTTGCCGAGGAAGATCGCGAGGAAGCCCGCCTCCAGCAGGAGCGTCTCCCAGCCGAAGCCGTAGAAGGTCTGACCTACGTTGACGATGGAGAGGTACAGACCCCAGAGGATCGCCCAGACCAGCATGGCCAGCGGGAGTGGCAGGACGTCCGTGAGGCCGGCCAGCGCCGCAGCGGAGAGCGCGACGCCGGTCCAAGAGACGGCGCCGAACAGCCGGTCCGAGTAACGCCAGTGGAACAGGCTCGGCGACCGCTTGAATGGCACGGCGCGAACGAA
Source organism: uncultured Chloroflexota bacterium (assembly GCA_964611555.1). Taxonomy (GTDB): domain Bacteria; phylum Chloroflexota; class Limnocylindria; order P2-11E; family P2-11E; genus GWC2-70-10. The sequence continues at coordinate 12,869 of CAZTAI010000004.1, forward strand.
CTCCGGGACCGGCAGGAGTCCGCGCTCGCCGAGGAGCGGCCGGAACTGGTGCAGCGCCACCAGGAAAGCGACGAGGTAGACGAGCGCGAGGCCGCGCTGGAACGCGAGCCGGGCCAGCCAGAGGTCATCCGCTCGGAGCAGGTCGAGCGTCATCTGGTGCTATGGTCGCTGCACGGCAGGCGCCGTTCGGGCGTCGCACGGGCGATCAGGAGGCTTCCAACGTGGCGGACGGAACGATCAAGAAGCTGGTGGGGGACCGCGGCTTCGGCTTCATCGCGGACAACGAGGGCAAGGAAGTGTTCTTCCACCGGTCCCAGGTGGTCGGCGACTTCGCGTCGCTTCAGGAAGGCCAGAAGGTGACCTTCGAGATGGGCACCGACCCGCGGCGCAACAAGCCGCAGGCCGAGAAGGTGACGCCCGCCTAAGGAAGCTCATTACGTCTGGGGCGCGCCGAACGGGGCGCTGAGAAGTGGCTCCTCGCCACTGACCCATCGAACCTGATCCCGGTAATTCGGGCGGAGGGAAAGCAGTGAACACAGGAAGCTGGCGAACGGTCGACATCGTCGTGGCGGCGGTCATCGCCGTCGCTTTCGGCGTGGTCTTCTGGGCATGGAATCTTGTCTGGGCAGCCACGGGTCCCGTCTTCGGGGCCCTGCCGGCTGCCCAGTACCTCATCTACGGCGTGTGGCTCGTGCCGGCGGTCCTCGGTGCCCTCGTGATCCGCAAGCCCGGTGCGGCGCTCTTCACGGAGCTGGTCGCGGCGAGCGTCTCCGCCCTCTTGGGCTCGCAGTGGGGGCTCGACACCGTCATCTCCGGCGTGATCCAGGGCGGCGCGGCGGAGCTCGTCTTCGCGCTCTTCCGATATCGGAGCTGGACGGCGGTCGCCGCCGTGATCGCCGCCATCGCCACGGCCGCGGGCGCGTGGTTGCACGACATGCCCCTCTACTACCCGGAGGCAGGACTCGACGCGCGCCTCGTCTTCCTCGCGTTCATGGTGGTTAGCGCGGCGGCGATCGCCGGCTATGGGTCGTGGCTGCTCATGCGGGCCCTGGCGCAGGCGGGCGCACTCGGCGCATTCCCCTCTGGGACCGCTCCCCGCGCGTAGCGCGGCGATCGAGGCACGCGGCTGGGGCGCGCGCTACACCGGCCGCACGTCGTGGGCGGTGCGCCGGCTCGACCTCCGGATCGAGGAGGGGGAGCGCGTGCTCCTCGTCGGCCGGTCGGGCGGCGGCAAGAGCACCCTGCTGCTCGGCATCGCCGGCCTGCTCGACCGCGGCATCGCGACCGAGCACGAGGGTGCGCTCGCGGTCGACGGCCAGGCGGCGGATGGCAGCGGCGTCGCCGTCCTCTTCCAGGATCCCGAGTCGCAGCTCGTCATGGCCCGCTCCGGCGATGACGTCGCCTTCGGGCTCGAGGAGCACTGCGTCCCAGCCGGTGAGATCTGGCCGCGCGTCGACGAGGCGCTCGCGTCGGTCGGTTTCCGGTACCCGCGTGACCACCCCACGTCCGCGCTCTCCGGCGGGGAGAAGCAGCGCCTCGCGCTCGCCGGCGTCCTGGCGCTGCGGCCGCGTGTCCTTCTATTGGACGAGCCGACCGCGAACCTCGATCCGCAGGGCGCGCGTGACCTCTATCAGGTCCTCGGCAGGCTCGACCGCGGGACCACGCTGGTCCTGGTCGACCACCACCTCGAGCTGGCCCTGCCTTTGGTCGACCGGATCGTCGCGATCGATGGCGAGCGCGGCGTCGTCGTGGACGGACCGGCAGCGGCGATGCTGCGGGACCGCCGCGCCGAGCTCGCGGTGCTGGGCGCCTGGCTTCCGGACTCGGATCCGGTCCCCCCCATCGGGGACCCCCGCAGGGCGCGCGACGAGCTTGTCTCTGCGATGGGGATCGGGTTCCGCTACCCGCTCGCCGCGCACGATGCGCTGGCCGATGCGCATGTGATCCTGCGCGAGCGCGAAGCGCTCGCGATCACCGGACCGAACGGCTCCGGAAAATCGACGCTGCTGCTCATCCTCAGTGGCCTCCTTCGTCCACAGAAGGGCTCGGTCCGCGCCGACCGGATCGATCCCCGCACGCCCGAGCCATGGCGCTGGCCGGCGACCCTGCTCGCGAAGCGGTTCGGGTCGGTGTTCCAGGACCCCGACCATCAGTTCCTGACGGCGACCGTGCGTGAGGAGCTCCGGCTCGGTCCACGGCTCCAGGGGCATGGCGACACGCGGCGCGCCGACGAGCTGCTCGAGCGCCTCGAGCTCGACCACGTGGCGCATGTGAACCCGTTCACGTTGTCGGGCGGTGAAAAGCGCAGGCTCTCCGTGGGCACGGCTCTCGCGACCGAGCCACAGGCGCTCTTCCTGGACGAGCCGACCTACGGCCAGGACCGGAACACGTTCACGGGTCTCGTGCATCTTCTGCGAGAGGCGCATGACGCCGGCGGCGCGGTCTGCGCCGCGACACACGAGCCGGCCCTGGTCGAAGCGCTGGCCGGACACGTCCTGTCGCTGGGCCGCCCCGCGTGATCGCGATCGAGCCACTCTCGCCCGACCCTGGCGCGGCGCTCGCGCGCGCGCATCCGCTCCCCAAGATCGCGGCGGCGCTCGTCCTCATGCTCGCGCTCTTCCTCACGGTCGATGTGGTGACCTCCGGGGTGGTCCTCGCCGGTCTCATCGCGGTCATCCCGTTCACCGGACTTCCGCTGCGACCGCTGCTGCGGCGCATCGCCCCGGTAGCCCTCGCGGCCGTCGGTATCGCTCTCTTCAACACGGTCCTCGCTCCGGCCCCAGACCTCCTGGCCGGCGTCGCCGCGGCGGTTCGGATCCTCGCGATCGCGTTGTCGGGCGTGCTCGTCGTGGCCACGATCGATCCGACGGACCTGGCGGACGCCCTCGTCGAGCACCTGCACGCGCCGCCACGGTTCGTCCTTGGGGCGCTGGCCGCGTGGCGGCTCGCACCGATCTTCGGGCAGCAGTGGTGGGTCATCGGCCTCGCCCGGCGCGCGCGCGGGCTCGAGACGGAGCGCGGCCTTCTGACGCGAGTCCGCACCTTCCCGAGCCGCACCTTTGGCCTTCTTGTCGGGGCCGTGCGGCGTGGCACCGAGCTGGCGCTCGCGATGGACGCGCGTGGCTTCGGTCGCCGCCCCTGCCGCACACTGGCGCGGCCGCGGCTGGTCCGGACATCGGACTGGGCCGTCCTCGCCGGCGCGATCGCGCTCGCCGTCGTGGCACTCGGGGCGAGCATCTCGGTCGGCTCGTTCCGTCCCTTGCTGGGCTTCTAGGCGTGTCACATTTCGGCCGCCCACGGTGCTCAAGGAGACGATGGCAGTGATCGTGGACCTCTCCGCCGGATCCCGGAGCTGGCCCGAGCTTCCAGCGGCATTCGAGAGGCTGTTCGCCCGCGAGTACGCCCGCGTGGTGCGCATCGCCGAGCGCGTGCTTGGCGACGCGGCCGAAGCGGAGGATGTCGCCCAGGACGCCTTCCTCTCCTTCTATCGCGCACATCCCGGGGATGCGTCATACGCCGCTCCGTGGCTGCATGCGGCCGCGGCGCACGGAGCGCTCAACGCGCTGCGGGGGCGCAAACGCCGGGCCGCGCGCGAGGCCGCCGAGATGCAGGGTCGCGCTTCGACGGCCATCGCGGACCCGGAGCGCGAGGCCATCGCGGCCGAGGAGCGCGCGCTCGTGCGCGAGGCGCTCGGCCGGATCCCCGCACGGAGCGCCGCGCTACTGGCGCTGCGCTACAGCGGGCTGTCATACGCGGAGGTCGCGGTCGCGGTCGACGTCAAGGCCGACCAGATCGGAACGCTCCTCCGGCGCGCTGAGGATGCACTGAGGAAAGAGGTGGCGCGGCATGGCTGATCAGGAGCTCGAGTACACGAAGCGGCTCGCGGACGGCGAGCGCCCCGTCGACACCGCCGCTGGCCTGCGACGCTTCCGTGAGACCGTGGGCGCGCGCGGCGTCGCACCGTACCGCTCATCCGCGCGTCGCCACTGGCTGCAGGGTGTGGCTGCGGCAGCCGCGGCGGTGGCGCTGTTCGCCGGTCTGACGGTGACAGGCGTCGCCGAGTCGTTTTTCACGATCTTCCAGCCGAAGCAGGTCGCGCCCCTGGTGATCGGTACTGACGCTATCGGCGGTTTGTCCGATCTGCGTGACTACGGCACGATCGAGATCACCACTCAGCCGGTGCCGCGACAGGTCGCGACGCTCGAGGAGGCGCAGTCCCAGACCGGCATCACGCCGCTGCGAGCGACGTCCCTACCGGTGGACGTCACCGGTGACGCACGCATCTACACCGTCTCCAAGGGAGAAGGCACTTTCAGGTTCGACGAGGCGAAGCTCGCGCAGTCAGCGGACCGCGCCTCGCGCACCCCACCGCCGATGCCCGCGCGGATCGCCGCGAGCACCTTGCACGTGAGTGGAGGGCCCGCGGTCGTGCAGTCATACGGCGCGTCGTTCGATCCCGATCCAAGCGCTCTCCGCGCAGGCGGTGAGGTCCCGACGCTCCTGATCGCTCAATCGAAGGCACCGGTCGTCCGCTCGGACGGCGCCACCGTCGAGGAGCTGCGGTCGTTCCTTCTTGACCAGCCCGGCATCACCGGGGAGCTCGCGGCGCAGATCAACGCGATCGGCGATCTCTCCGAGACACTGCTCGTCCCGATCCCGATCGACTTCGCGAGCGGCAAAGAGGTGACCGTCCGCGGCACGCGCGGGGTCTTCGTCGGCGACTCGACGGGCATCGGCAGCGCCGTGGTGTGGATCGCGGACGGCACCGTGCACATGGTGGCCGGCGCGCTCGGCGAGGATGCTCTGCTCCGGGTGGCAAACTCGCTGCGTTGACCGACGCGGCGATCGAGACGCACGAGCTCGCGAAGCGGTACCGCGGCCTCACCGCGCTCGCGGGCCTCTCGATGTCGATCCCGCGAGGCAGCGTCTACGGGTTCCTCGGCCCGAACGGCGCGGGCAAGACCACTGCGGTCAAGCTGCTGCTGGGTTTGGCGCGACCGACGTCGGGCGACGCGCGCGTGCTGGGGGCACCGTTATCGGACGGGGACGCGCATCGCGCGGCGCGCGCTCGCGTGGGCTACCTGCCGGAGCTCTTCCGGTACCAGGGCTGGCTCACCGCGCGCGAAGTGCTGGCGGTGCACGCGGAGCTGATCGGGGAGCGGGTCCTGCCGCGGCGGGACTGGGTAGGCGAGATCGCGCGCGTGCTCGACCTCGCCGGCCTCGTCGAGCGCGCGGGGGATCGCGTGGCGACCTTCTCCAAGGGAATGCAGCAGAGGCTGGGGCTCGCGGCCGCGCTACTGGGGCGCCCCGAGCTCGTGATCCTCGACGAGCCCACCAGCGCGCTCGATCCCGTGGGACGCCACGACGTGCGCGAGATCATCCGCGGGCTCAGATCCGAGGGCATGACGGTCTTCCTCAACTCGCACCTCCTGTCAGAGGTCGAGCAGGTGTGCGACCGCGTGGCGATCGTGGACCACGGGCGGGTCGTCGCATCCGGCACCTTCGCCGAGCTGCTCTCCGGTGACACCGTGCGCCTCCGCGTGAGCGGCTTCTCCGGCGCGCAGGACCTCTCGCACTTCGGGACCGCCGACGTGGAGGGCGACCGGCTGACCGTGCGTGGGATCGACGCCGAGCGCATCCCCGATCTCGTCGCGGAGCTGGTCAGCCGTGGCGTGCGAGTGCACGCGGTCCAGCCGACCAGCGAATCGCTCGAGGACCGGTTCCTGAGCCTGCTGTCCGAGCGATGACGGCCGTTCTCGTGATCGCGCGGCTGGTCATCCGCGAGGTGCTGCGCCGCCGCCTCGTGCTCGCGCTGCTCGCGCTCACGCTGCTCGCGGTAGCGCTCACGACGTGGGGCTTCAGCCGCATCCCGACCCTCGCGCCGGATGGCGTGCCCCTGCCGCCGGCGACGGCAAGGCTGCTCGCGTCGCAGCTGCTGATCCTGGTCATGTTCATGTTCAGCCAGGTGCTGGCCCTGTCCGCCGTGTTCGTCGCTTCGCCGGCCATCTCGGGCGACGTCGAGTCCGGCGTCGCACAGGCGATGCTGGCGCGCCCGCTGTCGCGCTGGCAGTTCGTGCTCGGCAAGTGGCTCGGCCTGGCGGTCCTCGTGATCACGTACGCCGCGCTCGCCGTGAGCGCCGAGCTCGCCGGGGTCTTCCTAGTCGTCGACTACCTGCCGCCTCAGCCGCTCGAGTGCCTCGCGTTCCTGATCGCCGAGGGGCTCGTGCTGCTCACGTTCGGACTACTGCTCAGTACGAGCTTCTCCGGCATGGTCGGCGGCGTCGCGGCGCTGGTGCTGTTCGGGCTGGCGTGGCTCGGCGGGATCGTGGCAGGTCTCGGCGCGGCGTTCGAGAACGACGTCCTCGAGCGGGTCGGCACGGCTACCAAGCTCATCCTGCCGACGGACGGCCTCTGGCGCGGCGCGGTCTACGCCCTCGAGCCCGTGAGCGTGCTCTCGGGCGCGATCCCGTCCGGGCCGAGCAGTCCCGCCAACCCGTTCTTTGCCGCCGCGCCACCGCCCGTTGCGTACCTGGCGTGGTGCGCTCTCTGGCTCGCCGCCGTGCTCGGCCTCGCGGTCTGGTCCTTCTCCCGCCGCGAGGTCTGATCGGCACTACGCTGAGCGCGTGACCTCGCGTGCTTTCTTGAGAGCGATGTCCGTGCTCTGCTTAACGCTCGGCCTCGCGGGCGCGGCCGCGGGCCAGTCCCCGGCCCCGGACACGGTCCTCGTGGGACGCATCGAGGGCGTGATCAACCCTGTGACGGCCCGCTACGTCGACCGTCTTCTGAAAGACGGCGAGGAGCGTGGCGTCGCCGCGGTGGTCTTCACCATCAACACGCCCGGCGGGCTGCTCGACTCGACGTCCAAGATCACGAGCCGATTCCTGACCGCGACCGTGCCGGTGATCACCTATGTCTCCCCCGCAGGCTCCCGCGCGGCCTCGGCAGGGACATTCATCACGATGGCCGGCCACATCGCGGCGATGGCGCCGTCGACGAACATCGGCGCGGCGCACCCGGTCGACTCGTCCGGCGGGAACATCGAGGGCGACCTGGCCACCAAGGTCGAGAACGACGCCGTCGCCCAGATACGGAACATCGCGACGGCGCGGGGCCGGAACGCCGACTGGGCCGAGGCCGCGGTCCGGGAGAGTGTCAGCATCACAGCGGACGAGGCGGTCGACCTGAAGGTCGTGGACCTCATCGCCACGAGCCTTCCGGAGCTGCTGCGCTCGGTGGACGGCCGCGAGGTGCGGCTGCCGGAGGGGACCGCGCGGCTTGCCACGACGGGCACCGCGAGCGAGAGCCACCCGTTCAGCCCGCTCGAAGGCATCCTCCACTTCATCACGGACCCGCAGGTGGCGATCCTCCTGTTCACCATCGGCACCTACGGCCTGATCTTCGAGCTCTCCAACCCGAGCCTCATCTTCCCCGGCGTCGTGGGCGTCATCGCGATCCTCCTGGCGCTCTTCGCCATCGGGACGCTGGACGCGAACGGCGCTGGCCTGGCGCTGATGGTGTTCGCGGTGCTGCTGTTCGTCGCCGAGATCTGGGTGCCGAGCCACGGCATCCTCACGGCGGGAGGGATCGGCGCGATCGTCCTCGGCGCGATCCTGCTGTTCCCGCCGGGACGCCCGACGCTCCCGGGCCTGCGCCTCACGGTCGAGCCGCTCACGCTCGCACTCGTCGCGGGGACGAGCGGCCTGTTCTTCTTCGCGATCGCGCGCGCGTCCCGCGGTTATCTCAAGCTGCCCACCGCCAGCGGGGTCAGCCTGCTCGTCGGCGCGACGGGCGTCGCGAAGAGCGACGTCGATCCAGCGGGGATCGTTCACGTCGCGGGCGAGGACTGGACCGCGACCGCGAGCGGTGAGCCCATCCGGCAGGGCGAGCCCGTGTCCGTCCAGAAGGTGGACGGCCTCAGGCTCGTCGTCACGCGCGTCCCACATGAAAGGGGAGGGGTATAAATGGAGTTCTCCGACCAGCTGATCGTGTTCGCGTTCCTCGCGGCCGCCGCGATCTTCGTCCTTCGGGGGGTCGTGCACATCGTCCCGGAGTACCAACGCCTCGTCGTGCTGGCCTTCGGCCGCTACCAGGGCACCAAGGGTCCCGGCCTGGTGCTGCTCTTCCCGCCGCCCGTCCAGACCTCGCAGACGGTGGACCTGCGCGAGTTCGTGGTCGAGATCCCCGAGCAGACCTGCATCACGAAGGACAACGCACCGATCGCCGTCGACTTTCTGATCTTCCAGAAGGTCGTCGAGGCCTCGGATTCAGTGCTCAAGGTCCAGAACTTCCGGACGAACGTCGCGGGGATCGCGTCGACGACGCTTCGTGCGGTCATCGGCGACACACTTCTGGACGACGTTCTCTCGAAGCGCGAGAACATGAACGAGATCCTGCGCGTGAAGCTGGACGAGGAGACGAGTCGCTGGGGAGTGAAGATCATCCGCGTCGAGATCCGCGAGATCACGCCCCCGCGCGACATCCAGGACGCTATGAACCGGCAGCTGTCCGCCGAGCGGAACCGCCGTGCGGCGATCCTCGAGGCCGAGGGCCAGAAGCAGGCCGCGATCCTCGTCGCCGAGGGCGATAAGCAGTCGAACATCCTTCAGGCCGAGGGCGCGCGCCAGTCGCAGATCCTCCGGGCCGAGGGCTTCGGACTCGCTCTCGACAAGATCAACGACGCCGCAAGTCACGCGGACCCGCGGACGATCACCCTCCAGTACCTGGAGACGCTGAACCGCCTGGGTGCCTCGCCCGCGACGAAGATCGTGATCCCGGCCGAGTTCACGTCGCTCCTTCAGCCGATCATGGGGCTGGCCAAGGAGCGGAGCGGGGGAGGCTGAGCCGGGCGGCCATCACCGCACGTCGCCGGCGACGCCAGCCGGGGTCGTAGACGCGTGGCGGGAGCCGCCAGGACACTCCGGAGGTGTGGGAAGCACCCCGGAGCTCCCCTTGGGCGGCGGCCCCCGCGACGCGGCGTGGTGGCAGGGCGGGCTGGGTGGCCCGCGCCGGCTCGAAGAAGGCAGCTGCAAGTGACATGGGAGCGGCACGATAGAACATGCGTTCTGACCGTGTCAAGGGGCAAAGTAGAGGGTGAAAGTGACGACGCTGGCCGGCGCCGACCTCGGGCCACAACGGCCGCGCTACAAGCGCGAGATCTCCGAGCCGGACGGCCACATCCTCGAGCCGGAGTGGGAGGGCCGCAGGGCACTTGTCCGCCTGGGACACCCGGGCCCGCGTTTCGTCGGGTATAGCGGGGCCATCGACGGCCCTCGCGAGCTTTACGACGCGATCACCGTCGAGGCCAAGTGCGCCACCGCCATCCTGGACGGCGTGCTGGTCGACGAATTCAAGGAGGAGCGCGAGCTGGAGCTGGACGCTGAAGGCAACGCCTTCGTTCGGCAGGCCGCGCCGCGGACGATCTACGCCGCCTTCGACATCCTCGAGGTCGATGGCGAGATCCTTCTGGGAGTGCCGCTGCTCGAGCGAAAGCGGCAGCTCGAAGGCGTCGTAGTGGCGAGCCCGAACGTCCGGCTCACCGCGTATCGTTCGCGCGACCTGCGCTCCTGGCGCGAAACTCTGCAGGAGCAGGGCTTCCACCGCGTCCTGGTCAAGGACTGGAACAGCACGTATGAGCCCGGAAAGACCGCCGAGAGCTGGACGGTCGTCGAGAAGATCCGCGATGTAGGGAGACGTTGATGGCGACATCTGCGGTCATCGATCACACCCAGCGTGACCCCTGGCAGGTGGCGCTAGAGCAGTTCGACATCGCCGCGGACAAGCTGCATCTCGACCCGAACATGCGAGGGATCCTCCGGGAGTGCCAGCGCGAGCTGATCGTCCACTTCCCGGTCCGAATGCAGGACGGCGTCGTGAAGGTCTTCGCCGGCTACCGCGTTCAGCACAACATCTCGCGCGGGCCGGGCAAGGGCGGCATCCGCTACCACCCGTCGGTGACCCTCAACGAGGTCAAGGCCCTCGCCATGTGGATGACGTGGAAGTGCGCCGTGGTCGGCATCCCCTACGGCGGTGCCAAGGGTGGCGTCGTGTGCGATCCCAAGCACATGACCGCCCAGCAGCTCGAGACCCTGACTCGCCGCTACACGACAGAGATCTCGATCCTGATCGGACCGGACCGGGACATCCCGGCTCCCGACATCAACACCAACGCTCAGACGATGGCCTGGATCATGGACACCTATTCCATGCACCACGGCGCGACCATTCCGGCGGTCGTTACCGGTAAGCCGGTATCGATCGGCGGCAGCGAGGGTCGCCAGGAGGCCACCGCGCGCGGGGCTGTGTACACGATCATCGAGGCGTCGAAGTCGATCGGCCTTGACCTGGACGGCGCACGCGTCGTCGTCCAGGGCTACGGCAATGCCGGGATGTACTCGGCAAAGCTCATCGCCGAGCTCGGCGCCACGGTCATCGCGGTGTCCGACACCAGCGGCGGGATCACGAACCCGAAGGGCCTCGATCCGCAGAAGATCGAGGCCTTCAAGCGCGAGACGGGCCGCGTGCAGGGCCTGCCCGGGGCGGAGCGCATCTCCAACGCCGAGCTCCTCGAGCTCGACTGCGAGATCCTCATCCCCGCGGCCATCGAGAACCAGATCGGCGCGCACAACGCTCCGCTGATCAAGGCGAAGATCGTCGCCGAGGCCGCCAACGGCCCGACCAGCCCCGAGGCCGACCGCATCCTCTTCGACCGCGGCGTGCTGGTCATCCCGGACATCCTGTGCAACGCCGGCGGCGTCACGGTGTCCTACTTCGAGTGGGTCCAGGACCTCCAGAACCTCTTCTGGCGCGAGGCCACGATCAACGCGCGCCTCAAGGAGGTCATGGTCAGGTCGTTCAACGACGTCCTGGAGCTCTCGCGAAAGCACAAGGTCGACATGCGCACGGCCGCGTACATGCTCGCGGTCAGCCGTGTCGCCGACGCCACACTGACGAGAGGCATATACCCGTAAAGACATCCGTCCTCTGTGAGGGCGGCTAGAAGAAGCGCACAACGCAGCAGCTCGTCGCGATCGACCTGGAGACCACGGGCTTCGACCCGGACGGCGACCGCATCATCGAGATCGGTGCCGCACGCCTGAAGCGCGATGCGAGCGGAGAGATCGCCGTGGCCGACCGCTTCGTCACCTTCGTGGACCCCGGTCGCGCCCTCGGCCCGGCCATCACGCGCCTGACCGGGATCCAGCCCAAGGACCTCGAAGGCGCGCCGGCCCTCGCCGATGCGATGCGAGGCCTGTCCGACTTTCTGGGCAGTGATCCCACGCTCCTCGGTCACAACGTCGGTTTTGATGCCGCCTTCCTGGAGCGTGCCGGCTTGACCGGGGGCCTGGCGCGTCTCGACACCGCCGAGCTTGCCTCGATCATCCTGCCCACCGCGTCCTCGTACGCGCTCCAGCGCCTCGCCGCGGACGAGGCGATCCTTCCCGAGGCGGCGCACCGCGCGCTCCACGACGCACTCACCTGCGCCGGCGTGCTGAACGCTCTCGCGCGGCGGGCCCGCGCGCTCCCGCCGCAGGTGCTCGAGGAGTGCCGCCAGCAGTCGGCGCTTCTCGGCCCGGCCTACGTCGAGTTCTTTGAGAACGCGCTCCTGACGTCATGGGAGGGCGGCGGCGAGGTCGAGGGGAGGCCCGATCCCGCGAGGGAGCGACGAGCCGGCGCCGTCGGATCCGTGCAAGCCATCCGGCGAGAGGCGAGGAGCGACCGAGGCACAGGGACGGGCCGACCCGAGGACACGTCGCCGCCGCCCGCCACGACAGCCTTCGATCGTCTCGCCACTGCGATGCCTGGCTACGAAGATCGGCCCGAGCAGCGCGAGATGGCCCGAGCCGTCGAGCAGACCTTCGAGGACGGAGGAGTGCTCGTCGTCGAGGCGGGCACCGGGATCGGCAAGTCGCTCGCGTACTTGATCCCGGCGCTCGAGCGGGCGGCGAAAGGCGAGCGAACGATCGTGAGCACCTACACCCTGCCGCTGCAGGAGCAACTGGTGCGCAAGGACCTACCGGCACTGCAGGCCGCGCTCGGGACGGATGTGCCTGTGGCGATCCTCAAGGGGCGCTCGCACTACCTCTGCCCTCGCCGGTGGCAGATCTTCCGTAGCGCCGCCGCGACGCGCGAGGAGGTACGCCTCGCGCTCAAGATCCTCATCTGGCGCATGACGACGGAGACGGGCGACCGCGCGGAGCTGAACCTCTTTGGTGGCGAGTCGCTGCTCTGGCCACGCATCTCGTCGGACGACGAGAGCTGCGATGGCAGCCGCTGCTCGCGCGTCGCGGGCGGTTGCTATCTGCAGCGCGCGCGCGAGCGCGCCGCGAACGCGGGGATCGTCGTCGTGAACCACGCGCTGCTCCTGTACGACGCGCGGATGCGAAGCGCGCTGCTGCCGGCGGCGGAGCACGTCGTGGTCGACGAGGCGCATCACCTAGAGGACGTTGCAGCCGATGTCTTCGGTCACCGCCTGGAGGAGCAACGCGTGCGACGCGACCTCGACCGGGTTGCGCGCTCGCCGCTCGTGATAGCCGCGCTGAAGGACGACCGGCTCGAGCTCGCCGAGGCGGTACGTGCCGAGGTCGAACGCTGCCGCGCTGCCGCCGCCGAGACCTTCGCGCTGCTCGGCGCGGTCCTTCCTACGTCCGGCCCCGACGAGAAGCTCCGCATCACCACGGCGCTGCGGGCCAGCGACGATCGCTGGCTCGCTGTCGAGCTCGCGGCGGAACGCTTCGCCGATGCACTGGCTGGTACCGCTGGCGCGAGCGATCGCCTCGGAACGCGTGCGGCCGCCGAAGAGGAGGACATGCGCGACGAGCTCGCGGGTGGCGCGCTCGAGGTGTCGGGGAATAGGACGGCGATCGCGCGCGGGATCCACGACGCGCGGCCCGGCGACATCGTGTGGCTCAGCGTCGATGCGGGGACCGGGGGCGCGAGCCTCTTCGTCGCGCCCGGACACGTCGGCTCGCTGGTACGCCGGGCGCTGGTCGAACGCTACGACTCCGTGGTGATGACATCGGCGACCCTCGCGGTCGCCGGATCCCTGGACTTCACGGTCGAGCGGTTCGGGATCTCCGACGTCGCGGCCACGCTCATCCTCGGATCGCCGTTCGACCACGCGCGGCAGGCCAGCCTCGTGGTCGCCAACGACATCGCGTACCCGCACGAGCCGTCGTTCGCTACCGAGGTCGCCGGCGTGGTGAGCGAGGTCGCGCGCACGCTCGGTGGCCGCACCCTCGTCCTCTTCACCTCGCACGCATCGATGCGCGAGGTGTCGGCGCTCCTCGAGCCGCTCGAGAGCGAAGGGCTCGCGGTGCTCACCCAGGGGCTGGGCGGCTCGCGCCGATCGATCGTCGAGCGGTTCACGCAGGGCGGGGCCGTCCTTCTCGGAACGCAGTCCTTCTGGGAGGGCGTTGATCTGCCCGGCGACCTGCTCCTGTGCGTCGTCATCGTGAAGCTGCCATTCGCGGTACCCGACGATCCGCTCGTCGCCGGAAGGGCCGAGCGCTACGAGGATCCATTCCGCGAATTCCAAGTCCCGCAGGCGGCGCTCCGGCTCCGGCAGGGCTTCGGCCGGCTCATCCGCTCGAAGACCGACCGCGGTGCGGTGGTCCTACTCGACCGCCGCGTACTGGAACGGGAGTACGGCGCCACTTTCCTGTCGTCGCTGCCCGACGTTCGTGTCCGGCGCGCTCCCGCATCGTCGGTCCCTGCACTGGTCGGGGAGGCCGCGAGAGCTCTGCCGCCGCCGTCCTAAGATCTCCCGCGATGGACGCGCGGCACCGGCAGGCGCTGGATCAGTGGCTGGCGGGACTACCGCGCGAGACGATGCAGCGGTACTTCCTGCTCCTCGACGAGCTCTGCCGAGGTCTCGACGTGTCAAAGCACGAGCAGTTCGGGTTCCTGCGCCTGCGGGCCGAATTCGAGACCTCCGGCGAGATCTTCGGCTGCACGCTCGAGGAGCTTCGTGACGCCATGGGCGCGGGCCTTCCGGAGGAGCTTCGGGCCAAGCCGGCCGAGCTTCCGAGCCCGCTGGAGGCCCTCAAACGGGACATTGGCAGGAAGGGCCACCCGGACTTCCGTTAGGCCGGACACCGTTTTGCCCGATCGCTCGACCGCTAGAATGTCGGCATCTCGAAGCGCCCGACGGTCGCCGAGAAGTGCGCGTTGAGCGCATCAACTTAGAGAGGAGGTGGACCCAAGTGCTCGAATTCATCCGCAACGACGAAGGCCAGGGACTGGTGGAGTACGCACTCATCATTGCCGTTATCGCCATCGCGGTCATCGTCGCCATGATCTTCCTGAAGGGTCAGCTTCAGAACATCTTCAGCAACATCGGCAACAACCTCACGTAGCACGACCTAACGGATGTGAGAGAGGCCGCCCTTCGGGGCGGCCTCTCTCTTGTTCAGGCTGTTCTTCGGCCCCTGCTAGAATCACCTCGGACCGAGCTCTGCTCGGTACTTCGCACGCCTCTCCCGGGTGTTCGCTCCCTGGTCGATCGCTCGCCCGAGCGGCAGACTGGCGACCAACTAGCGGGAAGGCGGAGGAAAAAGGGGAGACCCCGCATGGCAGTCGTCACCATGAAGCAGCTCCTGGAGTCAGGCGTCCACTTCGGCCATCAGGCCCGCCGGTGGAACCCGAAGATGAAGCGCTTCATCTTCATGGAGCGCAACGGCATCCACATCATCGACCTGCAGCAGACCCTCACCAAGGTCGAAGAGGCGTACGCCTTCACCCGCGACATCTCCTCCGGTGGCGGCAATGTCCTGTTCGTTGGCACCAAGAAGCAGGCGCAGGAGTCCATCGCCGAGGAAGCGCGCCGCGCGAACATGCCGTTCGTCAACCAGCGGTGGCTGGGCGGCTTCCTCACGAACTTCATCACCATCAGGAAGCGCATCGACCGCCTCAATGACCTGCACGATCGCAGGGAGCGCGGCGACTTCGCGACCCTCCCCAAGAAGGAGGCTCAGGTCCTCGAGGACGAGCTCCAGCACCTCGACCGGTACTTCTCCGGCGTACGCGAGATGAAGAAGGTCCCGAGCGCGATCTTCATCGTCGACCCGCACCGTGAGCACATCGCGGTCGATGAGGCGCGCCGCCTCGAGATCCCGGTGATCGCGATGGTGGACACCAACTGCGATCCGGACCTGATCGACGTGATCATCCCGGCCAACGACGACGCGATCCGCGCGGTGAGGCTACTCTGCCAGAAGATCGCGGACGCGGTCCTCGAGGGCCGTCTCGAGTTCGACGCCGGACGCAAGGAGGCGACGCCCGAGGACATGGGCTACGCCCCAGCGACACCGGATGAGGAGATCGGCACGCCGCGCGCGCGTCGCACGCCACGCGTGTACGAGCCCGAAGAAGAGGACGAGTACCCGATCGGCGGATTCCCGGAGGAGCCCGCCGCGGACGCGGCTGCCGCCGGCGCGACCGAGGGCGCGGAAGCGCCAGTCGGCAGCGACGCTGCTATCGCGGCGCCCGACACCGCCGCATCTGGCGCGATGCCCGCCTCCGAGCCCG
>CAZTAI010000005.1:0-27132 GCA_964611555.1 uncultured Chloroflexota bacterium
CGGACGTCGAGCCTGCGGCGGAGCCGTATGGCCGCCTGCCGCGTGGCGCTCGAATCGGGCACGACCAGCTCCGCGGCGACAGACGGCGTCGGCGCGCGCATGTCGGCGACGAGGTCCGCGAGCGTGACATCCGTCTCGTGACCTACGCCGCTGCAGACGGGCCAGGGACTGCGGGCGATGGCACGGACCAGCGCCTCGTCGTTGAACGGCCAGAGATCCTCGCTCGCGCCGCCGCCCCGCGCGATGATCACCGCGTCGAGGTCACGCAGCTGCGCGAGGCCGTCCAGCGCGGCGATCATGGACACGACCGCGTCGGACCCCTGCACGAGCGCCGTTGCCAGCACCAGCTCCACGCTCGGGTCACGCCGCGCGACGACCGTCTGGATGTCGCGCCACGCCGCCCCGACCTGGCTCGTGACAACGCCGACCCGGCGCGGGTGCAGCGGCAGCGCTCGCTTTCGCTCGGCCTTGAACAGTCCCTCGGCGTCGAGCCGGCGCTTGAGGGCCTCGAGGCGCAGGTGGGCTTCGCCGGCGCCCGCCGGCATCAGGTCGTCGCAGCGCAGCTGGTACCGGCCGTCGCGCGGGTAGATCTCGACGTACCCGTGCGCTATCAGCCTCGCTCCGTTCTGAGGAGTGAGCGCGACGTTCGCTGCGTTCGTCGCGAAGAGCACGCAGCGGATCTGACCCGCGGGATCGCGGAGCGTGAAGTACACGTGGCCCGCGACGGAGATGGTCCGCTCACTGACCTCCCCCTCCACCCACAGGTCCTTGAACTCGTCGGTCGACTGGATCTTGGCGGCGATCTTCACCGTCAGGCTCCCGACCGTGATGACCCGCTCGGGCCGTGGGACCGCTCCGGCCACTTACTGCGCCCGCTCCACGTACTCGCCGTTGCGAGTGTCGACCTTGATCTTGTCCCCCTCGTTGACGAAGAGCGGAACGTTCACCACGAGACCCGTCTCGAGCGTCGCCCGCTTCATCGCGCCGGTGGCTGTGTCACCCTTGACGCCGAACTCGACGCTGGTGATCTTGAGCACCACGTTCGCCGGGATCTCGACGCCGATGGCCTCGCCCTGGTACTCGTTGAGCTGCACGACGCTGCCATCGGTGAGGTAGTCCGCGGCGTCGCCGAGCTGGTCGCGGTCGAGGATGAGCTGCTCGTAGGACGAGGTGTCCATGAAGTTGTAGTGGTCGCCCTCGTGGTAGAGGTACTGGACGTCACGGTGGTCGAGCCGCGCACGGGTGAAGCGCTCTCCGGCCTGCACGGTCTTCTCGATCGTGTCGCCCTTGCGGATGTTCCGAAGCTTCATGCGGACCTGGGCCGACCCACGACCCATCTTGATGTGCTGGAACTCCACGATCTGGTAGAGGTTGCCGTCGATCTCGATGGTCATGCCGCGCTTGATCTCCCCGGTCGAGATCATGAAGGCGTCTCCCCGATGCGCCCGAGCAGCCACTCGAGAGCGGTCTCGTACCCCGCGACCCCCTGACCGATCACCTGGTGGGCCGTGACCTCCGTCAGGTAGCTGTGACGGCGGAACGGCTCTCGCGACGCGATGTCGCTGACGTGCACCTCGACCACGGGGAACGCGCAGGCCGCGACGGCGTCGCGCAGCACGATGGACGTATGCGCGAGGCCGCCGGGGTTGATGATCGCACCTTTGGCGTCCGCGTGTAGCTGAAGGAAGTCGATGAGCGCGCCCTCGTGGTTCGAGCTCATCGGCAGCAGCGACGCGCCGCGGGCATGCGCGATCTCGCGACAGCGCGTCTCGACCTGCTCGAGCGACGTGGTCCCGTAGATCTCCGGCTGGCGCGTGCCCAGGGTGTTCAGGTTCGGTCCGTTGATGAGCAGGACCACCGGCCGCGTCATGCCGCGCGGCCCTCGACGATGCGCGCGGCGCGCTGCAGGTCCCGGTCACCAACGCCGGTCACCTCGCTGAATCGGCCGATCCGTCGCGGCAGGATCCAGCGGACACTGCCCCCCCGCGCCTTCTTGTCGAGCGCGAGCAGCGACCAGGCGCGGCCTGGGATGCGCGACCGGACCGGCAGCCCGGCGCGGTCGAGGATCTCCTCCAGGCGCGGCCGCAGCGTCGCCGGACTGAGGCCGAGCAGCTCGGCGAGCGCGGTCGCGAACACCATCCCGATCGCCACAGCCTCGCCGTGGGTCACCGCGTACCCGCGCGCCGCTTCGTATGCGTGCCCGAAGGTGTGGCCGAAGTTCAGGATCTCGCGCAGGCCCGCCTCACGCTCGTCGGCGCTGACGACCGCCGCCTTCATCTCTGCCGACATTGCCACCATCAGCGTCAGCGGAGCGAGGTCCCGCTCCAGCACACGCTCTATCGAGCGCGCGGTCTGATCGACGCTGTTCGCGTCGGCGAGGTACGCGGTCTTGACCACCTCGGCGAGCCCTGACGACATCTGGCGCGCAGGCAGTGTCGCGAGGAGCGCGGTGTCGGCGAGCACAGCGGCCGGAGGGTGGAAGGCACCGACGAGGTTCTTCCCTTCAGGCAGGTCGATGGCGGCCTTGCCACCGATCGACGAGTCGACCATCGCCAGGAGCGTCGTCGGGACGTGCGCCAGAGCGATACCCCGCGCGTAGGTCGCCGCGGCCAGGCCCGCGAGATCCCCGGTCGCTCCGCCCCCGAGCGCGATGAGGCCGCCGTCGCGGCCGATCCCGCTCCGGGCGAGATCCCGCCACAGCCGCTCGAGCGCACCGACCGTCTTCGCACGCTCACCCTCCGGGACGCGGATCGTGACCGGCTCCATCCCCGCCGCCTCGAGCGAGCCACGGACCACGCCCACGTGCAGGCGTCCGGCGGTCGCGTCGTGGACCAGGGCCACGCGGCCTTCCCAGCCGAGGTCGGCGAGGTGCTGCCCCACGTGCTCGAGGAGACCCGCGCGCACCAGGATCGGATAGGGCCGTGACGCGGCAACGTCGATGCGGATCCCGCGCGCGCTCACGATCCAGGCGGCGATCGCGCGAGCGGTCTCCTGGGGCGTCGCGCCGTCGACGTCGAACGTCACGTCCGCGTCGCGATAGACCGCGCGCCTCTCGCGGAGGACCCGCGCGGCGTGATCGCGGGGCGCGATGCCCTCGGCGACCAGGTGGCCACGCTTCGCCATGGTCAGCTCGAGGCCCTTCGTCACCGTCGCGAGCGAGCCGCGCAAGCCGACGATCACGCCCAGGGAACGCATGCGCGTGCGGTTCGCGGGCCTGATGACCGATCCCCCGCCGGTCGCCACGACCTCCCACGCCGGGGTCGGTGACAGCCTCGCCAGGAGCTCGCCCTCGAGCTCGCGGAATCGCTCTATCCCTTCCTCGACGATGACGCGCGCGTTGGGCCGCTTCGTGCGGCGCTCGATGCGGTCGTCCATATCGACGAACGCGGCTCCCAGGATCCGCGCCAGCTCCCGGCCCACCGTGGTCTTGCCGATCCCGGGCGGGCCGGCGAGGAAGAGCCTCACGGCATCTCGCTGGGATCGGCGCCCGCGTCACCGGCACGGGAACCCAGCGGCCGGAGCCGCCGCCGGTAGCGGTCCACCGCGGCGACGAGGCTGTCGGTGTCGTCCTCGCCGAACTTCTCGAGGAGCGCCTCGGCCAGGACGAGCGCGAGCATCGCTTCGGCCACGACACCTGCGGCCGGGATCACGCAGACGTCGCTCCGCTCCACATGAGCGGGTGCGGGCTCGCCGGTGGCAAGGTCGACCGACGCCAGTGGCTTCATCAGGGTGGAGATCGGCTTGAAGGCGACATGGCACACGACGTCCTCGCCGTTCGTGACGCCGCCCTCGAGGCCGCCGGCGCGGTTCCTCGAGCGCGCGAACCTTCCCTCGCGCACCTCGATGGGGTCATGCACCCGGCTACCGCGCTCGCGCGCGGCGGCGAATGCGTCGCCGAACTCCACGCCCTTGGCCGCCTGTATCGAGCAGAGGGCCTGTGCGATGCGCCCGTCGAGGCGGCGGTCCCACTCCGCGTAGGAACCAAGACCGGGGACGACCCCGCTCGCGCGGACGGCGACGATCCCGCCCAGCGTGTCGCCGGCCTCGCGCGCCGCTGTGATCGCCGAGACCATCGCGGCGGCCGCCTTCGCGTCGCCGCAGCGGACTTCGCTCGCCTCGACCGCGGCGTCGTCCCAGGTCGCCTGCGTCTCGACGTCACCGATCGCCACGGCTTCGCTCTGGATGCGCGTCCCGACCAGCGCCAGCACCGCCTTGGCGACCGCGCCGGCCGCGACCCGCGCGGCGGTCTCGCGCGCGCTCGCGCGCTCGATCACGTCGCGGACGTCGCTGTGTCCGAACTTGAGCGCACCCGCGAGGTCCGCGTGACCGGGACGGAGACGCGTGATGGGGGCCGGCGCCTCGGCTAGGGGCTCCACGCTCATCACCCGCTCCCAGTTGGGGGCATCGCGGTTGTCGATCTCGAGCGCCACGGGGCCACCGGTCGTGCGTCCCTGCCGCACGCCGCCAACGATGCGGACCTGATCGCGCTCGATGCGCTGCCGGGCACCGCGCCCGTAGCCGAGCTGCCGGCGCCGCAGGTCAGCGTCGATCGCCTCCGGAGATAGGGCGAGGCCGGCGGGCACGCCGTCGAGCACCGCGACGATGCGCGGGCCGTGCGACTCGCCGGCGGTGAGCAGCCGCACTAGACGGCCCGCGGAAGCGCGGCGCGCATGACGTCGATGGGCGCGTCCCGCTCCGTCCAGAGCCGGAACGCCCTCGTCCCCTGGTGCAGGAGCATCAGCAGGCCATCCACGGCGACGCATCCGGAAGCGCGAGCTCGAGCGATCAGCGGTGTCTCCTGCGCGGTAGCCACTACGTCGACCACGACGGTGGAGGATGGCAGGTCCAAGCCCGTCAGCGCGTCCTCCCCATGCATTCCGAGGGAAGTCGCGTTCACGACCACGTGGTAACGCACGAGATCCTGTAGCGGCCAATTCGCGACCCCGACGGAGTCGCCCGCCTCCGATCTGCTCGGGAGCGCGTTGTGGAACGTCTCGATCAGGCTCGTCGCCCGCTCCGGGGAACGGTTGGCAAGCGAGACCGCCGCGCCGGCCCGCAGGAGGTGATGGACGCAGGCCTTCGCGGCGCCTCCCGCGCCGAGGACAAGGACACGCCGTTCGGCGACATCCACGCCGCGCTCCGCCAGTGCTCCGGCAAACCCATCAACGTCCGTGTTCTCGCCCCATAGCTTGCCGTCACGCTTGAAGATGGTGTTCACCGCGCCGATCCGCCGCGCCGTCTCCTCTACGCCGTCCAGATGCGGCGCGACGATCTCCTTGTGCGGGATCGTCACGTTGGCACCGAGCACGTCAGCCCCACGCATGGCTGACCCCAGGAACTCCGCGACCTCCTCGGCCCGCAGGCGCCGGAGCTCGTACCGGTGCGGGAGTCCCATCGCCGCGAAGGCGGCGTTCTGCATCGCGGGGGACAGCGAGTGAGAGACCGGGTCGCCGATCAGGAAGACGCGGGCCACTAGACCCGCCCCTGACCGCTCACCTGTTCCCGACTTTCACGCGGTTGGCCTCGTGCTCCGCGAGCGTCTTCGCGAAGACATGGCGGCCGGTCTGCTCGTCAGCAACGAAGAACAGGAACTCGTGATCCTCCGGCTCGGCGGCTCCTTCGAGCGCCGCGAGCCCGGGATTGCAGATCGGCGTCGGGGGTAGTCCCGCGACGCGGTAGGTGTTGTATGGAGACTCGATCTCGAGGTCCACCAGAAGGAGCGGCCGCCACTCTCCGATCGCGTATTGGATGGTCGGGTCCGCGTCGAGCTTCATTTCGATGGACAGGCGGTTCGCGTAGACCCCGGCGATCGTGGGGCTCTCGTCACGGGCCCGCGCCTCGCGCTCGACGAGGGACGCGAGCTTCACCAGGTCGTACACGGTCGTGCCGCGCGCCTCGGCAGCCGCCAGCAGCGTTGTGCCCGCGCGCTCCTCGAAGGTGGCGAGCAGCCGGTCGACGATGGCCTCGGCGCTGGCGTCGGGCAGGAAGAAATAGGTGTCCGGGAAGAGGAACCCCTCGAGGCTGGTCGTGGGATCCAGCCCCGCGAGCACCGGTGAGACCCGCGCTCCTACGACCGCGGCCTCCTCGAACGCTTTAGCCGTGATGTGCGGGAACGCCTTCTCCACTTCGACCGCGATCTCGGTGAGGCGCCGGCCCTCGATCAGGCGGAGCGTCGTCTGCAGCTCCTCGACCTTCTCCGAGAGCGCGACGGCGATCTCGCGCGGCGTCATGGCCGGCGAGAGGCGATGCTCCCCGGCATTGAGGATGCCTTCCACGCCCTCCTCGTACACGACGACAAGGAACGCCAGCTTCGACTTGATGAACCCTTCGTCCTCGAGCCGCGCCGCGATCAGCCCGGCGGTCTCGCCCTCCGCCACCACGAAGTCGCGACTCGCAGCGGTCGGATCAGCGGCCAGGTCGGTCGCCGGACCTACGCGCGCGGCGACGATCGCGCGGATGGGGCTCTGTCGAAGCAGCGTGTCGCGGTCCTGGACCAGACTCATGACGACGTCGCCGACGATCGCCTGCCCCTGGCCGATCGCGATCACAGCCAGTCCGAGAACGATCAGCACGAACACGAGCGGCCCCGCCATCGTCCGCTGCTTCGGGGGCGGCCGGCGCCGCGTCGGTGGCCCGCTCACGGACGGTCCATCAGCGGCGGCTGCGCAGGAAGTCTTCCAGGAGCACGGCGGCCGCACCAGCGTCCACGTCGCGCGCGCCCTGATGGACGGCCTCCGCCGACGTGAAGCGCTCGTCATAGAGCTCCACGGGCAGGCCGAGCTCGCCGCACGCGTCGGCGAACCGACGGACGCGCACGGCCTGCGGCCCCTCTTCGCCGCGCAGCGTCAGCGGGAGTCCGATAAGCAGGGCCGAGACCTCCTCTTTACGCAGGATCCTACGGATCGCCTCGAGATCAGCCACAACGCTGCGCCGCTGGAGCGTGGGGAGAGGGCGCGCGATGCCGCCTCCCACATCCCCCACCGCCAGCCCGATGCGGCGATCGCCGACATCGAGCGCAAGATAGCGGCCGGTCACCGGCCTTGCGTGACCGGCTCTCCCACGATCCGGACGTCGATGCGGCCGTCGAGGAGAGGCATGAGCGGCCACCATGACGGCGCCCGCTCCATCGACTCGAGGCGCAGATCCTGCGCGGCGAGGATGTCCCGCGCCTCGCCCGCCGGGCGCCCGGCCAGAAGCCGCCTGATCGCGGACGGGTTAGCCGGGAACTGGTGCGCTGCGCTGACCATGACCGTCCAGGTGACGCCGTCCGCATCGACGGTCACGCTCTGCGGCTCGATCACGGCAGAGCCCTCCGCTATCTCGCGACCTGGTGGAAGGAAGCCCTCTGTCAGTGCCTGGAGGACCTCGCGCTCGAAGTCGGCGCCGGCGACCGCGTACGCCGTCGCCGTGCCGGTCACCGTCATCTCCATGCTGGCGAGCTCCTTGCCGACGACGTCGACGCGCGCCGGTCCGAGCGTTGCCTGGCTGACCACGACCTCCTGCACCACCTGCAGCGGGACGCCGTCGCGTACCGGCGGGGTGGCGATCCGCTCCTGGAGGAACCGCTCGCCCTCGGCCTGGAGCGCGTCGGGAGCCTTGGCAACCGCGGCGTCGTAGTCCTCAGCCGTCATCACCGGGACGTGCGAGATCAGCCCACCGGACGTGGCCCTGTCGTTCGCGACGGTGTAGCGATCCGGCTGGGGTCCGTTGACGATCGTGCCCGCAGGGACGTTCCCGGGGTCGCCGGCCACCGCGGCCTCCACAGGGACATCGACCTTGCCGACGGAGATCTGCACGTTGATGCCTGGGACGATGAAGCTCCGCGGGAGTGTCCGGTCCTCGGTGGAGAGGAACTGCACGCCGTCGCCGGTCGAGAAGACGCTCCCACGCGGTATCGCCACGTTGCTGGTGGTCTTGTTCTGAAGCTGCAGCGTCCCCTTGCCGCGCGTCTCCGTAACGCGTTCACGCGTTGCGACGATCGGGATCCGGACGGTGATCTGCGATGTCATCCGCTCCACCGGGATCTCCCCGCCGCCGCCGGCGCTGACCTCCAGCACGACCGGGTCGATCGGCTGCACGGTCGCCGCGACGCGGACCGTCGCCTGCGGCAGGACGACGGCCGTGAGGACGATGAGCGCCGCGACCACGCTCCCGAGCGCGGCCAGCACCTTTCTCGTCGTGACCTCTACCCGCGGCTCACCCCCACGCACGCTGGCGATCGCCGCGCGACGGGCGGGCGTGAGCCGCTCCGTCGGGTCGAGCTCGTGCCGCTCCAGAGCCGCGATGCTCGCGTACGCGGGAACGTGAGCGGACGACGCGACCGAACGCGCCCGCGCATCGGTGGTGACGATCGACAAGCGCCGCGGCCCCGTGAGGCCGCGCAGCACATCGAGGAAGACCGAGCTGCGAAGGAGCGGCGCGCCGGGAGCGACCACCAGCGCGATGTCCCCGTCGACGATGGCGGGGTCGGTGACCTTCTCCGCGGCCTCGAGGACGGTCGCGCGGGCATCGAGGTCGATGATCGTCCGCGACATCAGCTCATCCCCGCCGCGAGCGCGGCGGCACCGACCGCGACGAGATCGTCGGCGTGCAGGGGCTCCTGAGAGAGCACGCGCGTCGCTAGTGCCGTCCGGAGGGGAGCGAGCTCGACCTCGCTGCCGCCGCGCTCCTCCGCGAGCGCGGTGCCGAGCGCCCTAGGCAGCTCGACGAGGTCCTCGGGCACGCCCACGAAGTGCCACCGTCCGGGCAGCAGGCCGTCGAAGCCGGGCAGCGGAGCGGTGACGCAGCTCGCCCACGTCGCGGCGTCGCGGTCGGCGCTGCGGATGCGTGACTGGAAGGCATCGCGACCGAGTCCGAAGGCGCGCGTGGCGACGACGCGCCCGCCGCGGATCACGGCGAACGCGGTCACGTCCGCGCCGATCCGGAGCACCGCACCCTCCGCGAGGCCGGAGGAGGCGAGCAGGCGCCCCAGCGCGTACGCGCCCGAGGACACGGTGCCCTTCCGCTTGGCCGCGTCGAGGGCACCGCTTGCGGCGCTTGCCACGACGAGAGGGGCCAGCGAGACGTCGGTGCGCACCTCTACGAAACGTCCCTGGAACCCCAGGAGTGACGCAAGAGGCCTGCCGTCCAATGCGAGGCCCGCCACGTCGTCGCGCAGCTGGACCGTGGCGATGCCCCGCAGCGCCGGGTCGTTCGAGACGGCCTCCCGCGCGGCGCGTTCGGCGTCGGCACGGGCCTCCTGGATCGCGCGCGTGACCTCGCCGTGCGTCATCGGAGTGTCGAGCGCCTCGCGCTCGAAGGTGATCGCCACGTGATAGGTGCGAACGTCGTCACCGTCGATCGTGGCGACGACCTTGGTGGCCTTCTCGCGTCCCTCCGCGACCGAGAGCGCGCTGGCTACCGCCGCGCCGACCGCGACGCGGTCCACCACGAGCCCACCGGTCATCCAGCCCGGCCTTAGCGGAGCCTGCGCGACACCGGTGATGCGCAGCACCGCGTCCTCGCGGTGACCCACCACCGCGCGAACGCGCTCGGCTGCGAGGTCGAGACCAGCGACCGCGGGACCACGCTCGACCCGAGACCTAGCTTGCGCCACGGCCCCCGTCGAAGTGCTCGTGGACGATCTGCCGTGCGGCGTCGAGCGCTTCACCGAGGCGGCTCGCATCCTTGCCGCCACCGGTGGCCGAGTGCGCTTGGCCGCCGCCGCTGCCGCCCACGATCGACGAGATCTGCTTCGCGATCTTCGCGGCATCGACGCCCGGGTTGAGGTCCTTCGTGACCGCGACGGCGAAAGCGGGCTTCTGGTCGCGTACCGCCCCGAGCACGACGACGCTCGATCCGAGCAGGTCGCGCACGCGGTCGGAGAGAGCCCGCAGCTGACCGGCGTCGGTCTCGCCGACGTTCGCCACCACGAGACGTATGCCGTTGAGCGTCTCGGCCGATGCGGCGAGGCCGGTGGCCGACGTGTCCATGCCGGCCTTGCGTGCGGTCTCGAGCTCGCGGTCGAGCCGGTCGCGCTGCTCGGCGAGCTGCTCGACCGCCTCGGCGATGCGCTCCTCGGGCACTCGCAGCCTGTGAGAGATCCGCCCCGCCCGCTCGCGCAGAGCGCGGACCTCGCGCAGGGCGCCCTCGCCGGTGAGCGCTTCGATGCGCCGGAGGCCGGCGCCGATGGAGCTCTCCTTTGTTACGAGCAGGAGGCCGATGTCGCCGGTGCAGTGGCAGTGTGTCCCGCCGCACAGCTCGCGGCTTAGGCCCGCCTCGACCACGCGGACCTCGTCGCCGTACTTCTCGTCGAAGAGATGGAGTGCCCCTGAGGCCAGCGCCTCCTGGAGCGGCATCACGCGGGCCGAGACCGAGTCGTTCCGAAGGATCGCCTCGTTCACCTCGTCCTCGATGCGCCGCAGCTCTGCCGGGGTGACGGCGCGCCCGAAGGTGAAGTCGAACCGGAGTCCCGGCGCATGGACCAGCGAGCCGCCCTGGCGCACCTCGTCACCCAACACCTGCCGCAGCACCGCGTGCAGCAGGTGCGTGCCGGTGTGGTTGCGCATCGTGTCCCGCCGCGCCTGCTCGTCCACGCGGGCCGTCGCCATCGCTCCGGCCCTGAGCGTTCCGTCGACGACCGTACCGACCATGACCACGACGCCCGGTGCTGCGGTCTGCGTGTCCGCGACCATGACACGGGCTTCGGGCGTCGTGATGTCGCCGCGGTCCCCCACCTGGCCGCCGCCCTCCGGATAGAAAGGAGTGCGGTCGAGCACGATCTCGACCTCGCTGCCCTCGGCAGCCTCGTCGACGCGCTGGCCTCCGACCGCGAGCGACAGGACCCGCGCCTCGTCCGCGATCAGGGCCTCATAGCCGATGAAGGCCGTCCTGAGACCCTCGCGCTCGCGCAGGTCCGAGTAGAACTGCCCGAAGCGCATGGCATCCTGGCTGAAGCGCGCGGTCGCGCGGCTGCGCTCGCGCTGCTCGTCCAGCAGGTGCTTGAAGCCGCGGTCGTCGACCGCGAGCCCCGCCGCCTGCGCGACCTCGCGCGTCATCTCGATCGGGAAGCCGTACGTGTCGTAGAGGCGGAACGCGGTCGGGCCGTCGATCTGTTCGAGGCCCTGCTCCTTCGCGCGCGAGATGGCACCGTTGAGCAGGTCGAGCCCGGTCGTGAGCGTGCGCTCGAACTTCTCCTCTTCACTGCCGATCGTCTCGAGCACGCGCTCCCTGGCCTTTCGGAGCTCCGGGTGGTGCGGCGCCATGAGCTTTATGACATCGCCGGCCGTCGTGGCCATTGCACCGGGACGCAGGCCCAGCTTCCGCGCGTGCAGCGCGCCGCGGCGGATGAGGCGGCGGAGCACATAGCCGCGCCAGGCATTCGACGGCGCGATGCCGTCGCCGATGAGGAACGTCGCGGCGCGGGTGTGCTCGGCGACGACGCGGATCGAGATGTCGGTCGTGGGATCGTCGCCGTATTTCTTCCCCGAGAGCGCCTCGACGCGACCGACGATGGGCACGAAGAGGTCCGTCTTGAACGTGTCGGGGACGACGCCCTGTAGGACCTGGCAGAGGCGCTCCAGGCCGACACCGGTGTCGATGTTCTTCTTCGCGAGCGGGACGAGGCTGCCGTCCTCCTTGCGATCGTACTGCTGGAACACGAAGTTCCATATCTCGATGAACCGGCCGCAGTTCTCGGCGGGCGAGCAGTCGTGCGGAGCGACCCCTGGCTGGGGCCCGCGATCGACGAACACCTCGCTGCACGGCCCGCACAGGCCGGTAGGGCCGGGGGACCAGAAGTTCGTCTCGTCACCCGCCGCGAGGTTCCCGAGCCGCCAGACCTTCTCGGGTGGGAGGAGCGCGAGCTCCTTCGTCCAGAGGTCGAAGGCCTCGTCGTCGTCGAAGTAGACGGTGGCGACGAGGCTGTCGCCCTTGAAGCCCAGCCGGTCGACCATGAACTCCCAGCCCCATGAGATCGCTTCCTTCTTCCAGTAATCGCCGATGGCGAAGTTGCCGAGCATCTCGAAGAAGGTGTTGTGCCAGGAGTCGAAGCCGACCTCCTCGATATCGGTGGTCCGGAAGATCTTCTGGATGGTCGCCAGGCGCTTCTTGGGCGGCTGCTTCCGGCCCGTGAAGTAGGGCACCAGCGGCTGCATTCCGGCGCTGGTGAAGAAGACGCTGGGGTCGTCCTTGAGCACGAGCGGAGCGCTGGGCAGGCGGGCGTGGTCCTTCTCTTCGAAGAAGGTGAAGAACGCCTCGCGGATCCCGGCGCTGTCCATTAATACGAATGATGACGCAGGGTCACCGCTCCCGACGCTCGAGGAGGGCCACCGCCGCCGATGTGAGCGTGCAGAGAGCGGCGGCCAGGAGCAGCTGCGCGTCGCCGAGCACGCCCATGCGCAGCCCCACGATCTCTCCGGTGACCTGCGCGATCGCTGCGGCTGCCGCGGCGGCGAGCCACGCCGAGCCCAGCGTGCGCGGCCGGCCGAGGAACGCCCGCATCGCGGCTGGCACGCCGAGGGCGACGAGAGCGAGCGGCACGATCGCCGGCGGCATCTACGTGCGCTCCGGCCGCGCGGGCGTGGCGAGGATCGTGAGGGCACCAGTTCGCCGTGCGGTGTCGACAGCCAGATCGCCCGTCGGCATGCGCGAGATGGCCGCCATCGCGAACAGGGGCAGCAGGAAGAAGTAGGAGAAGAGGCTCCGCCAGGCGAAGAAGAGCGGAAGCATCGCCAGCACCATGCCGAGCTCCGGGCTCGTATGCCGGGTGCGCCACGCGACCCCGAGCGCGACAAGGCCCACCACTGCCTCCATCGCGAGGTAGCCCGTCGCCGGGAAGAGCGGCAGGATCCCGTTCGTCGAGAGGAAGACCAGGCCCGCCCCGCGCGCGAACATCGGCTCCGACACCGGCAAGACCACGCCGAGGAACCAGGAGCGCGCGTCCCAGATGACGAACGGCAGGTTCGTGGCAGCGAAGATCGCTGCCGCGATGCCGAGGCGCACTCCCGCTTCGCGCCAGCCGTGCCGCGCCACGACCTGGATCAGATAGAAGGGCGCGAAGAACCAGGCCAGCTGCTTGACCCCGAGCGCGATGGCGAACGGCACGGCGCTCCAACGCCGCTCCCGCCACAGCCACGCGGCGACCAATGGCAGCGCGTAAAGCAGGTCGGAGCTGCCGCCCACCGTGAATGCGGTCAGGGACACCGCCGCGAGCAGGCCGGTGAGCACGAACGGGCGAAGTCCAAGCGGCGCGCGGATCAGTACGAGCGACATCGCCGCGAGAAGACACAGGACGTACAGGGCGTTCGTGTCCCACCCCAGCGCGACCCACGGGAGGATCAGAAGGATCGACAGCGCCGGGTACGACGGCCGCCAGACGAACTCGATGTCCGCGCGCCAACCACCGCGCGTGAGCTCGGACCATGCGGCGTCGAGCTGCTCCTCCGTGGGGTAGACGCTCACGTCGGCGAACGCGCCGCGCCGCAAGGGCGTCGTGCGGTCGGGGCCGATGCCGCGCTGCCCGTAGCACTCGAACACGTCGAGCTTCGAGTAGGGATCCTGGCCACGGAGGACGTGCTGCGCGGCGCACTCGTTCAGCGCGATGGCGTCGTTGTGGTACGGCGTTGCGTCATGGATCGGCGGCGTGGAGATGCCTCGCAGCCAGGCGAGGCCCAGAAGCGCGAGCAGCGACACGAGGATGAAAGCAGCGCGGATCGCCCGCGCGTAGCCCGGCGGCCCCGTGGTCAGCGCGTCACCCTGGCCCGTGCCCGTCAGCGCCATGACCAGGAGCACGAACACCGCTCCGATGGCCAGCGTCGTGAAGAGCGCGCCCAGAGGCGCGGGCGTCAGCTGCACCACGCCGTTGACGACTCCCGCCTGGTACAGGGCGGCCCCCGCGACGGCCACCGCCGCGATCCGTAGGAGCGCGATCATCTAGGCCGCGAGCGCTCGGCTGACGATCCCCCCGCCGATGGCCTCGTCGTTCGAATAGAAAACGACCGCCTGGCCCGGCGCGACGAGCGCGGGCTCTCCGAGTCGCAGCGTCGCGACGTCGCCTTCGACCTGGACCTCGCAGTCGAGCGGATCGCCGCGGTAGCGGAGCGCGGCGCGCGTCGCGAAGCGCTCACGCGGAGGCCTGCCGGCCGTGAAGCTCGTCTCGCGGAGCAAATACGTCCGCGTCGCGACCTCGTCCCTGCGTCCCACCACGGCCACGTTCCGCTCGAGCTCGAGGCGCAGAACGTAGAGGCGCTCATTCGCGGCAACGCCGACCCCGCGGCGCTGGCCGATGGTCAGACCGCCGATCCCGCCGTGCGCACCCACGACCGTCCCGTCCTCGCGCTCGATCGGCCCGGGGACGAACGCTTCCGGCGCGCGGGCGCGAACGAGATCGCGGTGATCCTCGGCGACGAAGCAGATGTCCATGCTCTCCGCCTTCGCCGCGTTCGGCAGGCCGTAGCGCTGCGCGAGGATCCGCGTCTCGTCCTTCCCGGACAGCTCGCCGATCGGGAAGAGCGTCCGCGCAAGCTCGTGCTGGCCGAGCATGTAGAGGGCGTACGACTGATCCTTCGCGGCGTCGCGGCCCCGCAGCAGCCGGTAGCGGCTGCCATCGTGGGCGATGCGGGCGTAGTGCCCGGTCGCAAGCTTGGACGCACCGAACTTCCCGACGACGTCGCGCAGCAGCGTCTCGAACTTCACGTACTGGTTGCAAGCCACGCACGGGTTCGGGGTCTCGCCCGTCGCGTACGAGCGCACGAAGCGATCGACGACCTCGCGGCCGAAGACCTCCGACTGGTCGAGCGCATAGAAAGGGATACCCAGGTGAGCCGCCGCACGCCGGGCCTCCTCCCCCGCCTCGTCCGTGCCGCAGCAGCGCGGCGCGTCGCTCTCGATGCGCTCCTTCGACAGGCGCATCCACACGCCGACCACGTCGTAGCCGCGGTCGGCGAGCAGCGCGGCCGCCAGCGAGCTGTCCACCCCGCCGCTCATGGCGACGAAGACGCGCTCGCTCATGCCCTCGCCCCCGCGCGCACGTCAGCGTCCACCAGTGCGCCACGAAGGGCGCCCACCGCCATCAGCGCACAGCCCTCCTTGCGCGTCGGCAGGCCGCCGAGCGCGGCGATCACGTCGCCGGGACCAAGGGCACGCGCCTCCGTGACGCTCCGGCCGCTTGCGAGCTCCGTCAGGACCGAAGCCGACGCGATCGCCGCGACGCAGCCGAACGTTCGGAAGCGGACCTCGGCGATACGGCCGGAATCGACGCGGACGGTCATCGTCGTCCGATCGCCGCAGGTGGGATTGGTGTCGGAGCCCTTTCCGTCGGGCTCGGCCACACCGCCCACGTTCCGCGGCGAGGTGAAGTGGTCGACGGCGACCGTGGAGTACAGGTCCTCCGCCGGCCCGAAACGCTCCTGGCTCAAGTGGCCACCGGCTCCGCGGAGACGGAGCGGATCCGCTCGACGATCGGAGCCAGCGCCGCCACGAACGCGTCCACGTCGACCTCGGTCGTGTCCCGTCCGACCGTCACACGCAGCGAACCCTGGGCCACGTCGCGCTCCAGGCCGATCGCGAGGAGCACATGCGATGGCTCGGTCTCGCCGGAGGTGCAGGCGGAGCCGCTCGAGACCGAGAAGCCCGCGAGATCGAGGGCAACGATGAGCGCCTCGCCCTGCGTGCCCGGGAAGCAGAACGACGCGTTGTTGGGCAGTCGCTCGGTCGGGTGCCCCGTGAGGATCGCGCCGGGGACCCGCGCTCGGACGCCTTCCATGATCCGGTCGCGAAGGCCGCGCTGCTTGGCGGCCTCGACCTCGCGCCGCTCGGTCGAGAGACGCATGGCGACACCGAGCCCGACGATCCCCGCCACGTTCTCGGTCCCGGTGCGGCGTCCCTTCTCCTGGCCGCCGCCCGTCTGCAGCGTGGCGATGCGCGTGCCCCTCCGGACGTACAGCGCGCCGACGCCCTTCGGCCCGTAGAACTTGTGCGCGTTCACGGACACGAGGTCGACCGGAAGCGTCCGCACGTCGAAGGGCAGGATCCCGACGGTCTGAACGGCGTCCGTGTGGAAGGCGACGCCGCGCTCGCGGCAGATGGCGCCGATCGCCTCGATCGGCTGGATCGTCCCGATCTCGTTGTTGCCGTGCATGATCGACACGAGGGCCGTCGCCTCGCCGATCGCGTTCGCGACATCGCGGGGATCGACCCGGCCATCGCGGTCGACGGCCACGGTGGCGACACGGACGTGCGCGTGGCGCTCCAGGTCGGCCGCGGTGTCGAGGACCGCGTGGTGCTCGATGGAGCTGATGACCAGGTGCGGTCCGGTCTTGTCATCCTCGCCGCGCCGGGCCTTCAGGACCCCGCGGATGGCCAGGTTGTCGGCTTCCGTACCGCCGCTGGTGAAGACGATCTCGGCCGACTCCGCGCCCAGCGCGGCCGCGACCTCCTCGCGCGCCAGATCGACCAGCGCCCGCGCACGGCGGCCCTCGGCGTAGATGCTCGAGGGGTTACCGGGGACATCCCGGAGCACGCGCGCCATGGCCTCGGCGACCTCCGGATCGACCGGGGTCGTCGCCGCGTGATCTAGGTAGACGCGCCTTTCCATGGGTCGAGTGTACGAGCGCGACGCTCCATTTAGCTGGCCTTTGGAGGCTTCGCCACCACACGCAGCCCGAGATCTTCGATCTCCGCAGGCGTGAGCGCTGCTGGCGAGTCGAACAGCGGGTCGTAGCCCGTCTGGGTCTTCGGGAAAGCCTGGACCTCCCGGATGTTCTCCGTGCCCGCGAGCGTCATGCAGATCCGCTCGATGCCGCCCGCGAAGCCGCCGGTCGGGGGCGCGCCGTACTCGAGCGCGTCGAGGATCGCGCCGAACCGCTGCTGCGCGTCCTCCTTGGAGATGCCCATCTGCTGGAAGATCCGCTCCTGCATCGGGCGCTGGTAGAGCCGGACGCTCCCGCCGGCGGTCTCCCGGCCGTCCAGCGCGAAGTCGTACTGCGAGCTCCGCGCGCGCTCCGGGTCCGTCTCGAGGAGCTCCATCTCTGCCGGCGTCAGCGGCCCCGAGAACGGGTTGTGCGAGAAGGTCCAGCCGCCATCGGGCTTGCGCTCGAGCAGCGGGAACTCGTGGATGAAGACCGCGGAGTGCCTGGATGTGTCGATGAGCCCGAGCGTCTCGCCGAGATGCTGCCGCAGCGTCCCTACCGCCTCGCTGGCGTGGCGCGGCGCATCCGCTACCGCGAGGACCAGGTCGCCGTCCTGCGCGCCGGAAGCCGACCGGACCAGTGCGAGCTCCTCGGCCGTCAGGAACTTGGCCACCGGTGAACGCACTTCCGACCCGGCGAACGCGAACGAAAGCAGACCCTTGGCGCCCCTTCCCTTGACGATGTCCGTCCAGCCGTCGATGTCCTTGCGCGACGCGTCCGCCTTGCCGCCCAGGACCACGCCCCGGACGGCGCCGCCCTTCGCGAGCACGTCGCGCACGACCGCGAAGCCCGTGTTCGGGAACGCAGCGCCGAGATCCACGAGCTCCAGGCCGAAGCGCAGATCGGGCTTGTCCGAGCCGAACCGCCGCATCGCCTCCGCGAACGTGAGCCGCGGCCAGGGCTTCTGCATCAGCGGCTTCGGGCTGAAGCGCTCGACGATGCGCGTGTAGAGATCCTCGATGAGGGCCATGACGTCCTCGCGCTCGACGAACGTCATCTCGACGTCGAGCTGCGTGTGCTCGGTCACGCGGTCGGCGCGCGGATCCTCGTCGCGGTACGCGCGCGCTATCTGGAAGTACTTGTCGATCCCGCCGTACATCAGGATCTGCTTGAGCTGCTGCGGTGACTGCGGCAGGGCCCAGAACTTCCCCGGGTAGTAGCGCGACGGGACCACGAAGTCACGCGCGCCCGTCGGATCGCCGCGGATGAGGTTCGTGGTCTCGACCTCCCAGAAGGAGCGCTCGGTGAAGTACGAGCGGATGAACGCGACCACCTCGTGCCGCAGGCGCAGCATCTCGCGCGAGCGCTCGCGCCGGAGATCGATGTAGCGGTACTTCCAGCGCAGGGTCTCATCGACCGGCGTCTCTTCGTTCACGTAGAAGGGCGGCGTCTTGGCCTCGTTGAGAACTTCGACGTGGTCCGCGACCAGCTCGACGTCGCCGGTCGAGAGGTTCGCGTTGCGGGTGCCCTCCGGCCGCGCACGCACCGATCCGCGGATCTTCAGCACCCACTCGCTCCGCACGTCCTTCAGCGCCGCGTGCGCGCTCCCGGCGTCCTTCGCGGAGGCCACCACCTGGGTCAGCCCGTACCGGTCGCGAAGGTCGATGAACGTGAGGTCGCCGTGGTCGCGCCGCCGGTGTACCCAGCCGCAAAGCGTTACCTCGCTCCCGCTGTGCTCTGCGCGCACCTCGCCGCAGGTATGCGTCCTCAGCACCTAGGCCCCGCCTTCAGCCGGCCTGGCTCCGCCCGAGAGCGGCGGCTTGGGATAGCGCGGCGCGTGCCGGCCGACCTCGGTGATCACCGCGGCCAGGCGCGTGACCCGCTGCTCCTTCTTCACCAGGTCGCGAACGATGACATTGCCGCCGCGCGCCTCCTCGGTGCCGCGGATGACGGCCACGATGGCGCCGTGCTTCACGGCGTTCTCGAGCTGGCGCTCAAGCGGGCGTGTGCCGTACTCGAGCGCGACGCGGAACCCGGCGTCGCGCAGAGGAAGGGCCAGCTGGATGCGGTCGGCGACGTCGTCGGCCTGTGCCGAGAGCACCCAGACCTCGGCCGTCGGCTCGCTCGCCAGGGTCACGCCCTGCTTCCCGAGGGCGGTGTAGAGGACGTCCAGGCCGCCCGCGATCCCGACGCCGGGGAAGGCCGGGCCGCCCATACGCGCGACGAGCTCGTCATAGCGGCCACCGGCCGCGACCGCGATGTCGCCGCCCTTCGTGAACTCCGGATCGCTCAGGATGAACTCGTACACGGTCCGCGTGTAGTAGTCGAGCCCCCGCACCAGCGTGGTGACCACGCGGTGGCGGATGCCGAGGCGATCGAGACCGCCCACGACGGCGTCGAAGTGCGCGCGGTCCTCGGCGCAGAGCAGAGCGTGTACGTCCGGAGCCTTGTCGATCACGGCGCGGTCCTTCGGGTCCTTTGAGTCGAGGATCCGCAGCACGTTCGTCGCGAGTCGCTGCTGCGACGCCTCACTGAGGGCGTCGCGGTGCGCGGTGAAGTACTCGGCCAGCGCCGCTGTCACCTTGGGGCGGCACGCGGCGTCGCCGACGGTGTTCACCTGCAGCTCGAAGTCGGTCAGGCCGACCTCGGCGAAGAGGCCGTTCGTGAACTCGACGATCTCGACGTCGGCGCTTGGCTCCTCGGCCCCGTAGCACTCGAGGCCCCACTGCCAGAACTGGCGGTAGCGCAGCAGCTGCGGGCGCTGCCCGCGGAACATCGGCTCGATATAGGAGAGGCGGATGGGACGCGGCGCGCGGTGGAGTCCGTGCTGCAGCAGCGCGCGGCTTACCGGAGCGGTGCCCTCTGGGCGCAGCGCCAGGCCGCCCTTGCCCTGCAGCGAGACCTCGTACATCTCGTGGCCAACGACGTCGCTGTCGGCGCCGGCGGTCTTGGCGAAGACCTCGCGATCCTCCACGATAGGCGTGGATAGGCGCGGAAATCCGTAGCGCTCCGCGCGTGTGCGGATGACCAAGCCGAGGCTGTCGAAGGCCGCCGCCTCGGCGGGCAGAAGGTCACGCATACCCCTGGGGGCCTGGTACTGCGGCATCGCGTGACGCTAGCGCGATCGCATCCCAAACGCGCCGCCGGTATCGTCGGCATGTGCTCCGAGCAATGTCCCTCACCACGGTCCTGATCGCTGCCGCCTGCGGCGGCGGAGCGTCACCCGGCGGCACGACATTGCCCTTCGCCACAAGAACGCCAGGAGGTATCGCCACGACCACTTCACCATCACCCTCTCCCGCCCCGGCGGGCGGCGCGGCCACAGCGACGGTCGAGCTCGAGAAGGGCGGATCGTTCACCATCCAGCTCCGCGCCGACAAGGCGCCGAACACGGTCGCCAACTTCATCAAGAAGGCCAACGCCGGCGACTTCGACGGCACCACCTTCCACCGCGTGGTGCCCGGCTTCGTCGCGCAGGGCGGCGACCCGCTCAGCAAGACGGATCCACAGCGGGCCGGCACGGGCGGCGGTCAGCAGCCCACCGAGCTGAGCGATCTGCCGTTCTTGAAGGGCGCGGTCGGCGTCGCACGCGGCGGCGACATCAAGGTCTCGAACGATGCCCAGTGGTTCGTCTGCCTCGAGGCCGCGCCGCATCTGAACGGCGCGTACACGAACTTCGGAACGGTGACGTCGGGCATGGACGTCGTGCTCGGTATCCGCGTCGGAGACAAGATCAAGTCGGTCCGCGCCAACTGACCAGCGGCCAGCTCGCGCCGCGTGAGGGGACCGCGCGAGGGACGCTGATCCTCGTCGCGGGGTTCACGGCGTTCGCGGCGCTGATCCTCGCGCTCGACGGAAGTGCGACGCCCCTCGAGCACCTGGCCCTCGGCATCGCGGCCTGGATCTTCTTCGCGGTCACGCTCCGCCTCCAGCCGCGCGAGATCCGCATCCAGGTGCTGATCCTCGTGTGCGTCGCCACCGTGCTCGAGGTGATCGGATCCATCGTGTGGCGCGCCTACACGTATCGCTTCGAGGACCTGCCGCTCTTCGTGCCGGCCGGGCACGGCCTCTTCTATCTGTGCGCGCTTCGCGTCGCGGCCCTGCCCGCGCTCGCCGCGCGTTCCCGACCGATCGTCATCGCGGTCACCGCCGCCGCCACGCTCTGGATGCTGGCCGGCCTGGTGACGCCGCCGCTCCCCGACCTGCTGGGCTTCGTGGTCTGGGCGATCTTCATCCGCTTCATCGTCCGCGGGCGCTACCCGCTCCTCTACGCGGTCAGCTTCGTGATGACCGCCGGTCTCGAGTTCTGGGGGACCGCATTCGGTGTCTGGCGGTGGGCGCCGGTGCTGCCGGGCCTGATGCTGCCGGCCGCCAATCCACCTGCGTGCATCGGTGCGGGCTACGCGGCGATGGACGCCCTCACGAGGCGGATCGTGGCTCGCCTGGATCGTCGGCGCTCCGCGGCCGCGGGGCCACTACGAACGATGACACCGGTGCCAGTCGCCACCGAACCAGCGCCAGCACGGCGCTGACGCCGTCGGTCCAGCGGATCTTCTTGCCTTCGGCCGAGGTGCGCGGCCTGTAGCTGACGGGGACCTCGACGATCCGGATCCCAAGGCGCAGGAGCTTCGCGGTGATCTCGCTCTCGATCTCGAACCGCGCGCTCTCCAGGCGGATGCCCCGGATCACGTCCGTGCGGAAGAGCCGGTAGGCCGTCGTGACGTCGGTGAGCCGGCTGCCGTAGAGCAGGTTCGCCAGCATCACGATGGCCCGGTTCTGGAGGCGCGTCTTGAGGCGGATCCCGGGTGAGCGCCGGAGGAAGCGCGAGCCGAATACGACGTCGGTCTCGCCTCGAAGGATCGGCGCGAGCAGCTGCTCGTACTCGCCGGGATCGAGCTCGAGATCGGCGTCTTGGACGATCGCGACGTCGCCCGTCGCGTACGTCAGGCCGATCCTCACGGCGGTGCCCTTGCCCTGGTTCACGCGGCCCTCGTGGATGAAGCGGACCTTCTGCTCGCGCGCGCGGACCAGCTCGAGGCTGCGGTCGGTGGAGCCGTCATCCACGACGATGATCTCCGTGTCGATCGGCACATCGGCGACGCGGTCGATGACCTCGCCGACCGTGGTCGCCTCGTTGTACACGGGGATCACGACGGACAGCTTCACGGCGCGGCCAGTGTCAGGTCCGGCGATCGCAGGCGCCAGAGCGCACGGGTGACGATCGCGAACACCGCGAGCGGGACCACCACGCTGAGCGACTCGGAATGCCGCAGGACCGCGACGCCGTACATGAGCGGCGCAAGAGCCAGCATCACGGCCGCTCCGGCGAGCACAACGTTCCGGCTCGCGCGGGGGGCCCCGGAGTGGAGCGCGCCGGCCGCGAGCACGATCGGAACGATCAGCAGCGTGTGGTCGTAGGAGCTCGCGTACGGAACGGCGACGAGCGAGAGCGAGATCCAGACCGGAAGCCACCCCGGGCTTCGCGGGTGGAAGCGCAGCGCCAAGACCGCGAGCGCGAGGATGACCAGAGGTGCGGCGGCGGTACCGATCGGGCCGACCAGCGTGCCCAGCAGGCCCGCGACGGTGTTGCGGGTCGCCTGTATCTGACGGGCTGCGACGCCGTCCAGCCAGGCCGGCCACCAGGAGGGCATGAAGACCCACGCGAACGCCATGAGCACGACCGTGATCGCGACCGCGACCCCGACGAACCGCAGACCCGCCCTCGACGGCCTCCGCCCGGCGGGCGGCCAGAGCGCTTGGACGGCGAGCGCCGGTGCCGTGAACAGGAAGAGCTGCGGCTTGACGATGAAGGCAACGGCCGCGACTCCCGCGGTCACCTGACGGCCCCGGCGGAGGGCCAGCACGGTGGCGAGCAGCGCCGCGACGAGGAAGTGCGCCCACTGCCCGATGACCAGGCTGACCACGGCGCTCCAGGAGAGGATCAGCGTCGCTGCGAGCACGGCGTGCTCGAGCGCGCGACCGGGGAGGAGCGCGCGCAGCGCCGCACGAAGCGCGACGATCGCCGCCGCAAGCGCTGCGACGATCCAGACAGCGGACGCCGCGGCCAGCGGCAATGCCGCGATCGGCAGCAGCACCAGCGTCACCCACGGCGGGTAGATGTAGACGGCGGTGTCCGGCGGCTGGGTCCCGAGCGCGACGGCGGTCGAATACCAGCCCGCTGGGTCGTACGGATCCGCGCCCTCCAGGAACGCGCGCGGGCCGGCCCAGATGCGCGATAGGTCGTCCTCGCCGATCATCCCGATCCGGCGCTCCAGGGGACCGAGCAGGGCGAAGACCGCCAGGGACAGTGCTGTGGCACCCCAGAACGCTCGGTCTGTGCGATCCACGTGCGCAGCATCGGGCGCGGGAGAGCGGCGCGCTAGCCGAGCAGCTCCCGGGCGGTGCCCTCCCAGAGCTCGACCATCAGGCGCAGCGACTCCTGGTCGATGCGTTCGTTGCGTCCGTGGAACATGTCCGCGAGCTGCGGGAACGGGATGCGGTCGCTGAAGAGCCCGTAGCCGTATGACGTGACGCCCTTGCGCCGGAAGAACCTCGCGTCCGTCGCCGCGACGAAGATGAACGGCGCGGTCGTGGCTCCGGGGATGAGACGCGCGGTCTGACGCGCGAGCGCGTCCCACAGGGGCGTGTCGATCGGGGACTCAGTGGCCGGGTTGTCGCCCTCGTCAACGATCTGGACCGTGGACCAGAGGTCACCGATGGCATCGCGCAGCATCGCGCGGACGGCAGCGCCGTCGTGGCCGGGGAGCGTGCGGATGTCGATGTCGACCTCGGCGCTCTCGGGGATCACGTTGAGCTTCACGCCGCCGCGGGTGACGTTCGGCGAGAAGGTCGTGTGCGTGGCGGCGTGGATCATGCGCGCCGATGCGACCGAGCTCGCACGTGAGAGCGCCAGCTCCACACCGAAACCCTTTGAAAGAAGGAGCGCCTGCGCGGCCGGCAGGCCGATCGCGGACACGAACCGCAGCCACGTCTCGTGCATGACAGCCGGCGGCCGGTAGGCCGCGACGCGCCGCACTACCTCGGCCATCTTCACCACGGCGTTGTCGGAGCGGTAGGGCGCCGAGCCGTGACCTGGGACACCGGTCGTCCGGAGGCGGGTCCAATGCGAGCCCTTCTCGGCGACGAAGACGGGCCGAGCACCGTTGCCGATGGGTATCCGGGCGCCACCGAGCTCCGTGATCAGCAGGTCACACCGAACGCTGTCCCACTCGTTCTCGACCAGCCACTCCGCGCCGTGGGTCCCGCGGGCCTCCTCGTCCGCGACGGCCATATAGAGGAGCGTGCCGCGGGGCTTCCACCCGTCGCGAAGAAGCCGCTTCGTCGCGACCGCCATCGACCCGGTGATACCGAGCATGTCCGCGGCGCCCCGTCCCCAGACCTCGTCGCCGATCAGCTCTCCGCCGAAGGGGTCGTGCTCCCAGCCTTCCGGATCGGCCGGGACAACGTCGGTATGTCCCAGGAAGGCCAGCGTGGGCGCCTGC
The DNA here is from genome assembly GCA_964611555.1 of uncultured Chloroflexota bacterium. Taxonomy (GTDB): domain Bacteria; phylum Chloroflexota; class Limnocylindria; order P2-11E; family P2-11E; genus GWC2-70-10. The sequence continues at coordinate 24,110 of CAZTAI010000005.1, forward strand.
GGGTCGCTGCCCTCGATCCGCAGCACGAGGCTGGCCCGGCCCGGGACCGGCTCAAAGGTACGGCTGGACGCACCGGAGCCGAAGTACGCGGTCAGGGTGTCGACGCTGCGTGCCTCGTTCCCGCTCTCGGGCGTCCCGTCGTTGACGCAGCGGTTGCGGATCAGCTGCTGGACGAGCTCGGTGACCTCGCTGATGTCCTCCCCGGTCACTCCATCACGCCGCCGCGCGTCATCGCGAGCGGGTCGAGGACGCGGCGGAGGTCGGCCTCGGGCATGGCCTTCTCCTCCAGGGCGATCTCCAGGAGGCCACGGCGCTCAGCGAGCGCGCGCTTCACCAGCGCCGCGGACTTGGCGTAGCCGATGTGCGGAGACAAGGCGGTCACGATGATCGAGGGCGACTGGTCCATGAGCTCGGCGCAGCGCTGCTCGTCCACCCGCATCCCAACGATGGCCTTCTCGCGCAGCTGCTTGGCGGCATTGGCGAGGATCGTCGCGGAGAAGCAGACGGCGTAGTTGATGCCCGGCATCATCACGTTCAGCTCGAGCTGACCCGCCTGGGCGCCGAGCATGACCGCGGTGTCGTTGCCGATGACCTGGTAGCAGACCTGGTCGACCATCTCGGCGATCGCGGGATTCACCTTGCCCGGCATGATCGAGGATCCCGGCTGGACCGCCGGCAGGATCAGCTCCCCGAATCCGGTGCGCGGCCCCGACACGAGCAGCCTCAGGTCGTTGCAGATCTGCGAGAGCTCGATGGCCGAGGTGCGCATCCCGCTCGAGATGCGGACGAACGGCGCCATCGACTGCATCGATGCGAAGAGGTCCTTCGCCGGGACGATGGGCTCGCCGTACCACTCGCCGAGTAGCTTGCAGACCCGCTCGCGGACCTCTGGTGTCGCGTTCAGCGCGGTGCCGGCGGCGGTGCCACCGATGCCTAGCTCGCGGAGCTCGGCGCGGCCGGCATCGAGCCGTGCCGCTGTGCTGATCACGCGCGCCGCCCACCCGCCGATCTCCTGGCCGAACGTGATGGGGACCGCGTCCTGCAGATGCGTGCGGCCGGGCTTCACGACGCTCGCGTACGCCCGCGCCTTCTCCGACAGCGCCTCCGCCAGGAGCTTGAGCTCGTCGACGACCGCTCGCGTGAGCTCGAGGTGCGCAAGGCGCATGGCCGTCGGCGTCACGTCGTTCGTCGACTGGCCCATGTTCACGTGGTCGTTCGGGCTCACGTGCTCGTAGGTGCCCAGCCCGCCGCCGAGGTGCCGGTTGGCCAGATTGGCGATCACCTCGTTGACGTTCATGTGGAACGACACGCCCGCGCCCGAGTGGAAGACGTCCACGACGAATTGGTCGGTGTGCCGGCCGGCGAGGATCTCGTCGCACGCCCGGACGATCGCGTCCCGGCGCTTGGCGTCGAGGCGGCCCGTCTCGCCGTTGGCGATGGCCTCGGCCTTCTTCACGCTGGCCATGGCTCGGATGAAGGCCGGGAACGCGCGGTACCCGCTGATGGGGTAGTTCTCGACGGCCCGCTGGGTCTGGGCGCCCCACAGTGCGTTGGCCGGGACGCGGACCTCGCCCAGAGTGTCCTTCTCTATCCGCATCCCTTCCGCCATTTCACGATCTAGAATAGGTCGAAGTCCCCATGCAGAAGAACCGGCTCACCTGGATGATCGGCGGACCCCAGGGGAGCGGGATCAACGCCTCCGCCGAAGTCTTCGCCAAGGCCTGCAGCCGTGCAGGCCTTCGTGTCTACGCGAACATCGAATATCACTCCAACATCATGGGCAAGCACTCCTTCTATCGCGTCCGCGTGGACGAGGAGGACGTGCGCAGCTATCGCGAGAAGAGCGACATCCTCGTCGCTCTCGATCAGGAGACGCTCTCCGGTGACGGCGACCACCGCCGCTGGCCCACGCATTACGGACACCTTCATGAGGTGAACGAGGGGGGCGGCGTCATCTTCGACAGCGACATCGGCTACGAGCCGCCGGCCGATCGCACGGACCTGCGCTTCTTCCCCGTGCCGTTCATGGAGGTCATCAAGAAGGCGCTCGACGAGGTCGGCAAGGGCGAGCAGGCGCGGCGCTACGAGGTCATGAAGAACACCGTCGCGCTCGGGTCGTCGCTCGCGCTCTGTGAGTACCCATTCGACATCGTGGCCGACGTGATCGTCAGCCAGTTCAAGGGCAAGCGCAGCGAGGTCGGACAGCTGAACGTTCGCGCGGCGAAGCTCGCGTTCGAGTACATGCGCGAGCACTTCGACTGCGCCGCGTTCCCGTACCGCCTGCAGCCGCACCAGGAGCGAAAGGCGCGGCTCCTAGCGAAGGGCTACGAGATCATGGCGCTCGCGAAGCTGAGGGCAGGCGTGGCGTTCCAGACCTACTACCCCATCTCCCCGGCGACCGACGAGAGCGTGTACCTGGAGCGCAATCAGCGCTCGCAGAACCTGCTCGTCGTGCAGTGCGAGGACGAGATCTCGTCCATCAACATGGCCATCGGCGCGGCGCACATGGGCGTGCGCTCGTCGACGGCGACCAGCGGCCCCGGCTTCGCGCTGATGACCGAGGGGATCGGCTTTGCCTCGATCACCGAGGCGCCCGGCCCGGTCATCACCATGTACCAGCGCGGCGGGCCCTCCACCGGACTGCCGACGCGCCAGGAGCAGGGCGACCTCCAGTGGGTCCTCCATCCGGCGCAGGGCGACTTCCCGCACGTCGTGACCGCGCCCGGCGACCTGCGCGAGAGCTACCAGGACGTCTTCAGCGCCTTCAACTGGGCCGATCAGTTCCAGCTGCCGGTGATCGTCCTGAGCGACAAGAAGCTCGCCGCCGTCTACACGACGATCGACAAGCTGGAGCTCCAGTACGACAAGGTCGATCGCGGGCAGCGCTTCACCGGGTCGGAGTGGACCCCCTACGAGGCGACCGGCTCCGAGGTGGTCCTGCAGAACGGCCACGGCAACGGCCACGCCGAGGGCGAGGAAGCCAAGGAGTACCTCCGCTACGCGCTCACGAAGGACGGCATCTC